>NZ_JBEYTW010000026.1:0-96153 GCF_040643275.1 Spirillospora sp. NPDC047418 | reverse complement strand
GTTGTTGTTATGAGCCGCTCCATAACAACAACACGCCGCAGGTCAACGATTCGGACTAGGGTCGGGGCGGGCGGGGCGCCGGGTCTCGTCCGCCGGTGAGGGAGATGCCGCCGTGTTCGAGTCCGTGCTCGTGGCGAATCGCGGGGAGATCGCGGGCCGGATCCTGCGCACCGCCCGCGCGATGGGCCTCAAGGCCATCGCCGTGTACTCCGAGGCCGACGCCGACCTGCCGTTCGTCGCCGAGGCCGACGAGGCCGTCCTCATCGGCCCCGCCGACCCGGGCCGCAGCTACCTCAACGTGCCCGCGATCCTGGAGGCCGCGCACCGCACCAACGCCGGCGCGATCCACCCGGGCGACGGCGTCCTCGCCGAGAACGCCTCGCTCGCCCGGCAGGTCGCCGAGCGCGACCGGGTCTGGGTCGGCCCGCCGCCGCTCGCCATCGCCCGGATGAGCGACAAGATCAACTCCCGGAACCTGATGAAGGAGGCGGGCGTCCCGGTCGGGCACGGCGTGTGGGAGCCCGTCCCGGACGCCGGCACGGCCGCCGAGGAGGCCGAGCGCATCGGCTACCCCGTCATGGTCAAGCCCGCCGCGGGCGACGGCGGCGTCGGCCTGGCCGTCGCCCGCGACGAGCCGTCGCTCCGCACCGCCTACGAGACGGCCCGCGCCGCCGCCGACCGCGTCTTCGGGCACGGCGAGGTGCTGCTGGAGCGGTACGTGCCGGGCGCCCTGCACATCGAGGTGCAGATCCTCGGCCTCCCGGACGGCACGGTCGTCGCGTTCGGCGAGCGCGACTGCTCCGTCCAGCGCCGCTACCAGAAGATCGTCGAGGAGACCCCGTCACCGGGCCTCGCCCCCGGCCTCCGCGACCGGATCCTCGCCGCCGCCGTCCGCGCGGGCGAGACGGTCGGCTACCGCGGCATCGGCAGCGTCGAGTTCCTCGTCGACCCCGCCGCGCGGGACTTCGCGTTCCTGGAGATGTGCACCCGGCTGCCGTCCGGGCACGTCGCCACCGAGATGACCACCGGCATCGACCTCGTCGAGCAGCAGTTCCGCGTGGCCGCCGGCGAGCCCGTCTCGTTCACCGGCCCGGCGCCGCGCGGCCACGCCATCGCGTTCCGCGTCCACGCCGAGGACCCGCGGGATTTCCTGCCCGGATCCGGCGAGATCAAGGTGTGGGAGGAGCCCGTCGGCGACGGCATCCGCATCGACGCCGGATACGCCGAGGGCAACACCGTCACGCCCGTCTACCATCCGCTGCTCGCCAAGCTCTGCGTCCACGGCGACGACCGCGCGCACGCACTCGCCCGGGCCCGCGCCGCCGTCGACGCGTTCCGCATCGAGGGCCCGCCGACGAACCTGCCCTTCCTCCGCGAACTCCTGGACCGCCCCGAGTTCGCGAGCGGCGCCTACGACACCGGGCTCGTGGGCCGCATGCGCCCCGGCCGGTGACGGCCGTCATACAGTAGGGCCGTGTACTGCGACCGCTGCGGCGAGCCCGCCGCCGAGGGCGACCACGCCACGTGCGCCGCCGCCCGCGAGATGGAACCGCCCCGCTACTGCGCGCGCTGCCGCCGCCGGATGGTCGTCCAGGTGACCCCGCTCGGCTGGACGGCCCGCTGCGCCGAGCACGGCGCGCTTCAGAACGACAGCGCGTAGGTCAGCAGGTCCACACCCGGGGCCGGCGCCCAGTCCCGCTCCGGCGTCCGCACGAAGCCGAGCCGCTCGTACATCCGCTGCGCGGTGCCCATGTTGTGCTGCGTGGAGAGCCGCAGCCCGCGCAGCCCGGCCGCCCGCGCCCGCTCGACGCACGCCGTCACCATGGCGCGCCCCGCGCCCTTCCCGCGTGCCTTCTCCCGGACGGCGAGCATCCGGAACTCCGCCTCGTCGGGCCCGGCGAGCTCCGCGTACGGGCTTTCGGGCGGGCAGTAGGCGACGGCCCCGGCGACCTCGCCCCCGACCTCCGCGACGAGCAGCTCGGCCTTGGCGGCCCGGTCACCGGCGTCCCGCAACGTCTGCACGTACGACGACTCCGGCGACACCAGCCCGCCGTGCACGTAGACCTCCACGGTCAGCTCGCCGACGAGTTCGTACTCCTCGGGCCGCGCCACCCGCACGACCACCTGTTCAGCCACCGCCGGTCCGTCCTCCACGCGCATCGAGTGCTTCTCCAGTCGCCCGCCACGGCCGGGCGGCCGTGCCGAACCAGGGTATTGGCACACATCCCGCCCGAACACGGGCGCCTGGGATGAACAGGGCGGGCTCTTGACGGTGCCGCGCACCGGCCTGTTGATTGGCGGGGAGTCAATAACCCCCTGGGAGGGCTGATGCCGGTTCCCCGCTCCATCCTCGGCACGCAGGACATCTCCGACATGGACCTGGAGGTCGTCGCCGGGGCCTGGCCGGACGACGTGCGCGGCCACTACATCGTCAGCACCTCCGACCAGCGGACCCGTCCCCGGCACGCGTTCTTCGGGGACGGGATCATCGCGCGGATGCCGCTCCGGCCCGGCCCGGACGGGTGCTTCCCCTGGCGGGCCCGCGTCATCGGCACCCCGTCCGTCCGGCTGCGCGGCCGGCGGCCCGACCTGTTCACCGCCGGGCCGGTCGGCACCGACTCGCCGTGGGGGTTCGTCAACGCCGCCAACACCGCACCGCTCCCGTGGGGCGACCGGCTCTTCGCGACCTGGGACGCCGGGCGCCCCGTCGAGGTCGATCCGGTGACGCTGGAGTTCGTCGCCGAGGTCGGGCACCGCGACGACTGGAAGCCCGCCATGGACCACGCCGTCCTGCCGCTGATCGCCACCACCGCGCACCCGGTCGTCGACCCCGAGCGCGGCTGCCTGTGGAGCGTCAGCCGCGACGTGCTGAGCGGCGCCGTCTCCGTGATCCGCTACGACGGCACCGGCACCCGCGTCCACCGCTGGGCCGTCGAGGGCGCGGCGCTGCCGCAGGCCACCCACACCATCACCCAGACCCGCGAGTGGCTCGTGCTGGCCGACACCGCCTTCAAGATCGAGGTCGAGGAGATCTTCGGCGGGGACCGCACCGCCCCCAACAACCCGGGCGGGCCCGTCCTGCTGATCCGCAAGGACGACCTGCTCCCCGGGAGCGGCACCGTCACCTGCACCGAGTTCCACCTCGCCCCCGAGGTCAACCACTTCTACGCCCGCTACGACGACTCCGACGGCGTCCAGGTCGTCATGGAGCACGGCGAGGGCGTCGACATCGGGATGTACCTGCGCGAGGACGACGTCGACGTCCACGGCCGCCCGGTCGACCCGGCCCTGCGCGGCATGTACTGCCACGGCATGGCGCCCGCGCTCACGACCGTCCTGCGGTTCGACCCGGAGACCGGCCGGATCACCGAGCGCGCCCGCGCCCGCGACCCGGAGCGCTGGTGGCAGGCCGAACTGTCCGCGATCGACTGGAGCATTGAAGGGCAGACCGCCCCCACCCGGCACCACCTCGTCTACCTGGGCTTCCATCCGGAGGCGGTCAACCGCCGCGCCATGCGCAACTACGCGGGCCGCATCGACCCGTCCCTGTTCCCGGCGGAAGAGACTCCGGCCGTCCTGGTGAGCCACGACCGCGAAGACCTCAAAGCCCTGTCCGAGTGGACGTTCGCGCTGGACGACTACCCGACGTCGCCGTCCTTCGTCCCGCGCGGGCACGGCGGCAGCAGTTACGCGGGCGCGGAACCCGGCGGCCACGACGGCTACCTGGTCGTGGCGGTCCACAACGACGACCGCTTCCGCGTCGAACTCTTCGACGCCGCGGACGTCGGACGCGGCCCCGTCGCCGTCCTGGCCCCGCCGAACGGCACCACGGTCCCGTTCCTGATCCATTCGGCCTGGATGCCGGAGGCCGCCCCGGCACCCGACGTCGAACGGCTCCGCTTCGCCGACGACCTCGACGAGCGCCTCGACCAGCTGGACCCGGACCTCGCCGCGACGGCCCGCGAGGTCGCCGCGGAACTGGACGCCCGCTAACCCAGGTCCTGGCAGGACGATTCGCCGGGCAGCAGGGGCCGGAGGCGGACGGAGTAGGTCTTCCCGTCACTGCGCCAGGCGGTACCCGGCTTCGTGTCGGGCACCTTCCCCGGCGGCGCCAGGGTGCAGACGGCCCCGGCCACCCGCACCCCGTCGCCGAGCGGTCCCAGCGGCCACTTCTCGGCCGCGCCGCTGCCCGCCGTCTCGCCCGCCAGGACCGCCGTCTTCTCCGGCGCGTACGGCTTCGGCTCCGCGGACTGGTCGGACGCGGGCCACCCCGCGGGGTCCAGTTCCTTCAGGAAGCGGGCCTCCGGGCCGGTCTGCGACTCCGGCTGGATGATCCGGGTCGTCGCGTCGCCCAGGGCGACCACCGCGATGATCGCGTCGGCGATCTGGCGGGAGCCGACCGTGTGCGAGCGGTCGAGGCCCGCCGCGCGCGCCTCGTCCAGGAGCCGCCGCAGCGCCTCCGGTTTCAGGCGGTACTCGGTCAGCTCCCCCTTCGACGCGGTCACCGCGCGTCCCGTGGAATACAGGGAGAACTCGGGGACGGAGCCGGGGCGGCCGAGGCCGGCGATGCCTCCGGTCTCGCGCCGGCGCAGGACGAGGTGCTCGCCGGCGGGGGTGTCCTTGGCGGGGGACGAGGTCGTGGACGTGGCGGGTGCGGGGGGCGCCGAAGGCCCGGTCTCTACCGGGCCGTCGCCGCAGGCGGCGGCCGCGCAGGCGGCCAGCGCCGCGCAGGCGAGAGCCGGCACCCAGCGGGAACGTGTGTACGGACCGGCCATGGAGCTTGGACGCCGCGGACCCGCCGCCGGGTTCCGCCCGTTACAAAAACGGCCGCCGAAGACTGTGGGATCCGGCGGGCGTCCGCGCCGCCGGCCCGCGCTAGTGTGCCGCCTTGTGAGCGTCCTCGTGATCACCGGGACCTGTACCGGCGTGGGCAAGACGGTCGTCACCGCGGCGCTGGCCACGGTCGCCGCCGCCCGCGGCGCGTCGGTCGCCGTCGTCAAGCCCGGCCAGACCGGGGTGCGCGACGGCGAGCCCGGCGACCTCGACGAGGTGCGCCGCCTCGCCGGGACCGGCGGCCTGCACGAGTTCGCCCGCTTCCCCGACCCGCTGTCCCCGGCCGCCGCCGCCCGCCGCGCCGGGCTCCCGCCCGTCCGGTTGCCGGAGGCCGCCGAACGCGTCCGGGACCTGGCCGGCGGCCACGACCTCGTGCTCGTCGAGGGCGCGGGCGGCCTGCTCGTCCGCTACGACGACGAGGGCTCCACGATCGCCGACCTGGCGCGGTGGCTCGGCGCCGCCGCCGTCGTGGTGACCCGCCCCGACCTCGGCACGCTCAACCACACGGCGCTCACCCTGGAGGCGATGGCGCACCGCGGCGTGCAGCTCGCCGGGGTGGTGATCGGCGCCTGGCCGGACGACCCGGACCTCGCGATGCGCAGCAACATCCGGGACCTGGAGACCATCGCGGCCCGCCCGCTGTCGGGCGCGCTGCCCGCCGGTGCGGCCGCGCTGGACCCGGCGGAGTTCCTGCCGGCCGCGCACCGCGGCCTGGCCCCCTCCCTCGGCGGCGGCTTCGACGCCGCCGCCTTCCGCGACAGCCACGGCCCCGACAAGGAGAACACGTGACGGATATCCTCGGTACCGCCCGCCGCCAGGTCCTGGACGAGGGGAGGGGCCTGTCCGAGCGGCAGGTCCTGGACGTCCTGACCCTGCCGGACGACCGGCTGGAGGACCTGCTCGCGCTCGCCCACGAGGTCCGGATGCGCTGGTGCGGCCCCGAGGTCGAGGTCGAGGGGATCGTCTCCCTGAAGACCGGCGGCTGCCCCGAGGACTGCCACTTCTGCTCCCAGTCCGGCACGTTCGAGTCGCCGGTCCGCTCGGTGTGGCTGAACATCCCCGAACTCGTCGAGGCGGCCAGGGAGACCGCGAAGACCGGGGCCACCGAGTTCTGCATCGTCGCCGCGGTCCGCGGCCCGGACGAGCGCCTGATGTCGCAGGTCCGCGACGGCGTCAAGGCCATCAACGACGCCGTCGAGATCAACATCGCCTGCTCGCTCGGCATGCTCACCCAGGACCAGGTGGACGAGCTCGCCGCGATGGGCGTCCACCGCTACAACCACAACCTGGAGACGGCCCGCTCCCACTTCCCGAACGTGGTCACCACCCACTCGTGGGAGGAGCGCCGGGACACCCTGCGCATGGTGAAGGACGCCGGCATGGAGGTGTGCTGCGGCGGCATCGTCGGCATGGGCGAGACCATCGCGCAGCGCGCGGAGTTCGCCGCGCAACTGGCCGGTCTGGACCCCGACGAGGTCCCCCTGAACTTCCTGGCGCCCCGCCCCGGCACCCCGTTCTCCGACCTTCCGCTGGTCGAGGGCCCCGAGGCCCTGAAGACGATCGCCGCGTTCCGGCTGGCCCTGCCCCGCACCATCCTGCGCTACGCGGGCGGCCGCGAACTCACCCTCGGCGACCTCGGCACCCGCGAGGGCATGCTCGGCGGTATCAACGCCATCATCGTAGGCAACTACCTGACCACCCTCGGCCGCCCGGCCCAAAAGGACCTGGACCTGCTCACCGACCTCCACATGCCCATCAAGGCCCTCTCCCAGACCTTGTAGGGTTCACCCGCGCAGTAGCCGTGCGCGCCATGGTCACTCGTCCCAGGACTTCCACTCGGTGGTGCCGATTTCGATGTCGAAGGGGTCGGGAAGGTGGATCGTCTCGCCGAACGCCCAGGACTCGTGGTGCAGGTAGGCGCCCAGTGCGTGGTCCGGAATCGAGTAAAGGGTGGACCGCGCGACCTTTGGCGAGCGGTCCACCAGAAGGTAGTAGGGGATCTCGGCTCCGGCGTAGCCGTTCCATTTGGCGTTGCCGTACGAAGTGACCTCCACGACGAGTTCGACCTGGTCGGGGACCAGTGTCCGCACCTGGGAGCGGCGCGCGGCCAGGTACACCTCTTCGTCCAGGATCATCAGGTCGGGGACGAACCCGTCTCCCACTCCGACGAGGGACAGTCCGCTGCCCTGATCGGTCCGCCAGCCGAAGTCGGGCCGGAGCACGTGGGCGCGGACCGTCGCGTAGTTGATGTCCCCTGCGATGGCGTTGTGCGGTAGCCCTGGGGGCGGGGACACGACGACCTTTCCTCCGATGATCTCGATCCGGGATCCTTCGGGGGCGTCAACGTGGTCGTCGAGTTCGCCGCGCACCCACAGGTTGTAGGGCGTATCGGGCAGTCTCGACACTTCTTCGTTGGTCAGGGTTTTCACGTTTCGTGACTCCTCCCTCACGATCTGCTCCCGGTCATCGTAGAGAAGGGATGTACCCAGCGTAGCCAACTCGTTCGAACTTGTGCTCGACAATCCCGAAGGCCGGAGTGCGCGCGGGGAGAAGGCCCGGGGTCAGCGGCTCAGGCGGGTGATGAACTTGTAGCGGTCGCCTCGGTAGAGGGACTGGGCCCACTCGACGGGCTGGCCCGTGGCGTCGAAGGCGTGGCGGGAGAGCAGGAGCATCGGGAGGCCCACGTCCACGCCGAGGAGCTGGGCGTCGTGGGGGGTGGCGAGGACGGTCTCGATCGTCTCCTCCGCCTCGGTCAGGTGGACGTCGTAGGCGGTGGCGAGCGTCTCGTAGAGGGAGTGGTGGCGGGACAGCTCGCGGCGCAGGCCGGGGAAGCGGCGGGCCGGCAGGTGCGAGGTGTCGATCGACATGGGCTCGCCGTCGGCGAGGCGGAGCCGGTGCACGCGCAGGACGCGGCCGCCCGGCCGGATGCACAGGAGCGTCGCGAGGCTCTCGTCCGCGCTGACGTAGCCGGCCTCCAGGATGCGGGTCTCGGGGCGCAGCCCGTGGTGCCGCATGTCCTCGGTGTAGCTGACGAGCTGGAGTTCCTGCGCGACCTTCGGCTTGGCGACGAACGTCCCCTTGCCCTGGATGCGCTGGAGGCGGCCCTCGACGACGAGTTCGGCGAGCGCCTGCCGGACGGTGGTGCGGGACGTCTCGTACTTCTCGGCGAGCGTCCGCTCGGGGGGCAGCGGGCTGCCGGCCGGCAGTGACTGGATCAGCTCCACCAGCAGCTCTTTGAGCTTGTAGTACTTGGGGATGCGCGGCGCCTGGTTCGGGTGCCGCTTACCGATGCCCGCGAGCGAGGCCCGGTCGAACCCGTGCTCGAACCCGCCCCCGTGCCGGGGCCCGCCCCTGACCTCCGTCACGGCTACTCCTCACGTTCATCATCGGTTCTCCCCGATGTTATGCGTGCAGACTACGGGCGGTAGAGGACGCGACTTCGGCCAGGGCCGTCCGGAGGCGTGTGAGGTCGGCCTCGTCCAGCGTGGCGCGTGCGGTGAGGCGCAGGCAGGCGCGGCCCTTCGGGACCGACGGCGGACGGAAGCAGCCGACGCGGAGCCCGTGCTCAGCGCAGATCCCGGCGGCCCGCAGCGCGGCGCGGGGCTCGCCGAGGAAGACGGGGACGACGGCGGCGGCCGGCGCGGCGGTCTCCAGGCCGGAACCGGCCGCGAGGTTTGCGATCCGCCGGGCCCGGTCACGCGCCCGGACGGGCAGGCCAGGGTCGGATTCCAGCACGTCGAGGGCGGTGAGCGCGGCGCCCGCCGCGGGCGGGTTCAGGCCGGTGTCGAAGATGAACGAGCGCCCGGTGTCGATCAGCGTCTCGATCACCTCGGCGGCGCCGAGGACCGCGCCGCCCTGGGCCGCCAGTGACTTCGACAGCGTGAGCGTCAGGACCACGTCGGGTTCGCCCGCGAGGCCGGCGGCGTGCGCGGCGCCGCGGCCGTGCTCGCCCACGACGCCGAGCGCGTGCGCCTCGTCGACGACCAGCAGCGCGCCGTGCGTCCGGGCGGCCGTGTGCAGCGCGTTGAGGGGGGCCAGGTCGCCGTCCACGGAGAACACCGCGTCGGTGACCACGACGGCGTCGGCTTCCTCCCGGCCGGCCAGCGCCTCCTCGACGGCGGCCGCGTCGCGGTGCGGGACGATCACGACGCGGGACCGCGACAGCCGGCACGCGTCCACGATGGAGGCGTGGTTGACCTGGTCGGACACCACGAGGACGCCCGGCCCGGCGAGGGCGGTCACGGCGGCCAGGTTGGCCAGGAAACCGGAGGAGAAGACCAGTCCGGCGGCGCTGCCGGTGAACGCGGCGAGCCGCCGGTCCAGCTCGGCGTGCAGGCCCGTCGTGCCGGTGACCAGGCGCGAGCCGGTGGAGCCGGTGCCCCACGCGCGGGCGGCGGCGCACGCGCCCTCCACGAGGCGCGGGTCGCCGGACAGTCCCAGGTAGTCGTTGGACGCGAGGTCCGTCAGCCCGTCGGGACGGGGGCGCAGCGTCCGGCGCAGCCCGGCGCCGGCCCGCCGCGCCGCCGCGTCCCGGAGCCTGGCCAGGGGGTCTCGTCCTGCGGTCATGCCGGGAATCCTGCCAGGCCGCGCACGGGCCGGGTCACCAGCCCCGGTACCAATACCCATGGGCGATGATGGTCGCGTGCCTACCTTGACCGATCTGGTCCGTGATCACACCGATCTCACCGAGACCGACCTGGAATGGCTGCACGCGCTCGTGTCCGACTGGCAGCTCCTCGCCGACCTGTCGTTCGCGGACCTGCTGCTGTGGGTGCCGCTGCGGTCGGCGGACGCGCTGCCCGCCGAGGGGACGACCCGCGGCCGGCGGGGCCGGATGGACACCGGCGCCACCGTCCCCGGCTGGGTGGCGATCGCGCAGATGCGCCCCACGACCGGCCCGACCGCCTACCCCGAGGACCTCGTCGGCAAGGTCGTCCGGACGGGGCGCCGCGGCCTCATCGACGTCGCGTGGCGGGAGCGCCGGATCGTCCGGGAGGGCGACCCCGAGTGGGGCAGCGGCATCCCCGTCCGGGAGGAGTCGATCCCGGTGCGGCGCGGAGCCAAGATCCTCGGGGTGATCCAGCGCAGCACGAACCTCAGCTCGGCGCGCACCCCGTCCCGGCTGGAGCTGACCTACCTGCAGAGCGCCAGCGACCTCGCCACGATGATCGCCGAGGGCCGGTTCCCGGTGCCGGGCGAGGAGCCGAACATGGTCCGCTCGCCGCGCGTCGGCGACGGGCTGATGCGCCTGGACCGCTCCGGCAAGGTCGTCTACGCCAGCCCGAACGCGCAGTCGGCGTACCGGCGGCTCGGCTACCCCACCGACCTCGTCGGGGAGGCGCTCGGCCAGGTCACCGCGGACCTGTGCGACACCGGCGAGCCGAGGGAGGAGGCGCTGAGCGTCGTGCTGTCGGGCCGCGCGCCCCGCGAGGTCGAGGTCGAGTCGCGCGGGTCGATCATGCAGCTGCGGACGATCCCGCTGGTCGTCGGCGGGACGCGGATCGGCGCGATCGTGCTGTGCCGGGACGTCACCGAGCTGCGCTGGCGGGACCGGGAGCTGATGACCAAGGACGCCACCATCCGCGAGATCCACCACCGGGTGAAGAACAACCTGCAGACGGTCGCCGCGCTGCTGCGGCTGCAGGCCCGGCGGCTGCGGATCCCGGAGGGGCGCGCCGCGCTGGACGAGGCGGTCCGCCGCGTCGGGTCCATCGCGATCGTGCACGAGACGCTGTCGCACACCCCGGACGAGCTGATCGACTTCGACGACATCGCGGACCGCGTGATCACGATGGCGGGGGAGGTGTCGACGCCGGAGACCAAGGTCGCCCCGAAGCGGACCGGCAGCTTCGGCGTCCTGCCCGCCGAGATCGCGACGCCGCTGGCGATGGCCCTCACCGAGCTGCTGCAGAACGCCCTGGAGCACGGGCTCGCCAACCGGTTCGGGACGCTGGAGGTCGTCGCGCGCCGGCACGGCGAGGGGGACAAGCGCCCCGAGCCGAGCGGGGTGGAGGTCTGGGGGGAGTGGCCGGCACCGGGGGCGCACGAGCCCCGCGCCCCGCACGAGGAGGAGACCGGGGCGGACGTGTCCGGGCGCCGGCTGGTGACGGTGGTCGCCGACGACGGCGTCGGGCTGCCCGCCGACTTCGACGTGGAGAGCACCACGAGCCTCGGCCTGCAGATCGTCCGCACGCTGATCGTGGGGGAGCTGGCCGGCAGGCTCGACTTCCGTCCCCGTCCCGGCGGCGGCACGGAGGTGGTCGTCGACATCCCGCTGGACCACAACCACCGCCCGGGACGGGTCTGACGCCGGGGACGGATCTGAGCCGCGGCCGGTCACGTTGTCAGTACGGTCGCCCGTTACTGCACCCGGAGTGACCGGCCGCGATGAGACCTCTCAGCGGCGGATGTCAGCGGCGGATCAGCGGCGGATGCTGAGGGCACTGCGGCCGGCGCGGGCGCGGCGCTTGAGGGCGCGGCGCTCGTCCTCGCCCATGCCGCCCCAGACGCCCGACTCCTGGCCGGACTCCAGTGCCCAGCGCAGGCACGCGTCGGTCACGTCGCAGCGGCGGCAGACCTGCTTGGCCTCTTCGATCTGCAGGATCGCCGGCCCGGTGTTGCCGATCGGGAAGAACAGCTCGGGGTCCACGTCACGGCAGGCTGCGCGGTGGCGCCAGTCCATGCGGTCCACTCCTTCGTCAGGTGGTGGAGAAACTCCACTTTTGTGAACGGTTTCACATGTCGCGAACGCCCGGGAGGCTGTGACACAGGTCCAGGGGTGAATGTTCGGCGGCGCCGAGGAGCGGAGGACCGGCGGCGTCGGGGTCCCCGTCCAGCGGGCGCACTTTGAGCGTGTCAGGGCGGCGCGGGGCGACGCAAGACCTTTGAGAAAGGATTCTCAAAGTATGGGTGTCGCATGTGTCACACCCGTGGGACGAACGTGTTACTTGGCTCTCACCTGGCCGCCCATGCGCCGCAAATGACCACCCGCCGCACCTGCGGGGCGACCACTCAAATGACGATGCGTATCGCCTTCGGAACCGACCGGAAGGTCACGCTCCGCTGTTCGCCGAGGTAGTCGCCGTCGAGCTGAAAGGCCACCGGGCGGTCCGCGCGCAAGGTGACCTCGGCCGCATCGTGGACGTTCACGACCTGCCGTCCCTGCAGCGGACGCGTGCGCGAGGTCAGCATCTGGACCAGCGCGCCCACCGTCGGACCGACCCGCAGCGAACGCATCCCGAACACGTCCAGCCCGCGCCCGAAGTGCGCCTTCGGACTCGGATTCACCGGCAGCCGGCCCATGAAAGTCCACGGCGAGGTATTGGAGACGAACGCCAGGAACAGCCCCGGAATCGGGGGGCGTCCGGGCCGTTCCAAAGTGAGCGCGGGACGCCGCCGATCGGTGCCGGAGAAGAAATGCCGGACGGCGGTCCGCACATACAGCGACGGGTCGGCGCGGACGCCCGCGTCGCGCCGCCGCTCCACCTCCCGGACGACCTCCGCGTCCAGCCCGACGCCGGCGCAGAACGTGAAGTACCGCTCGCCGCCGTCCGGCAGCGACGCCGTCCCGAGCCCGACCGTCCGGTGCCGGCCCGCCCGCAGCGCCTCCAGCACCGCCGTCGTCGCGCCGATCGGGTCGTCGGGCAGCCCGAGCGCGCGGGCGAACACGTTCGCGCTCCCGCACGGCACCACCGCCAGCGCCGGGAGATCGGGGGACGGGCCGCCGGCGAGCAGTCCGTTGACCGCCTCGTTCACCGTGCCGTCCCCGCCGAGCGCGATCACGACGTCGTAGCCGTCCGCGGCCGCCTGCCTGGCCAGTTCGGTCGCGTGGCCGCGGTGGCCGGTCTCGGCGAGCACGAGGTCGATGTCGCCGGTGAAGGCCCGCATGAGGATGCCGCGGGCCCGCAGGGTCGTGGAGGTCGCCTTGGGGTTGGCGATGAGCATGGCGCGCACCTGCGCAAGCGTAAGGGACGGGCGAGGGTAGGGGACGCGCAGGTGAACGGGACGAGTAGGGTTCACGGTGTGAGCAAGCTCCCCAGCACCGTGCGGGCCGCCGCCGCCCTGGAGGGCGCGGAGGGCCTCGCCGCCGTCGGATTCGGCGTCTACACCGGGGTGGAGACGGCCATCGGCGCCGCCGTCGACCCGGCCAGCGCGATCGGGGTCACCGTCCTCGCCCTCGCCGGCGGGATCGGCATGCTCGCGTGCGCCCGCGGCCTGCTGCGCGCCGACCAGTGGAGCCACGCCCCCACCGTCCTCACCCAGCTGTTCGCGCTGCCGATCGCCTGGTCGATGTTGCAGAGCGACCAGCCCGGCATCGCGATCCCGATGGGCGTCGTCGCCGCGCTCGCGCTGATCACCGTCCTCAGCCCGCCGAGCACCGCCTGGCTGATCGAGGACCACGACGCGGACACGGGCGAGGACGCCGCCGAGGCCCCGCCGGAGCAGCCCGAGCCCGTGCGGGCGGCGCCGCCCGACCCCCGCTCGCTGGGCCGGCGCCTCATGGACCGCCTCAAGGAACAGCCCACCAAGAACTGACCGCGCAGAACCGACCACCAAGCACCGGCCGCGAACACCGAAGGGCCCCGGGAACGAACCCGGGGCCCTTCGCGCGTGCTCACTCGTCGGCGGTGAGGCCCTCGCGGAGTTGCGCCAGCGTGCGGGCCAGCAGCCGGGACACGTGCATCTGCGAGATGCCGAGCTCCGCGGCGATCTGCGACTGCGTCATGTTGCCGAAGAACCGCAGCAGCAGGATCTTCTTCTCCCGCGCGGGCAGCTTCTCCAGCAGCGGCTTGAGCGACTCGCGGTACTCCACGCCCTCCAGCGACTCGTCCACCATGCCGAGCGAGTCGGCGACCGCGGGAGCGTCCTCGTCGCCGGAGTCGGGGGCGTCCAGGGAGACGGTGGAGTAGGCGTTCGCCGACTCCAGGCCCTCCAGCACCTCCTCCTCGCTCATCTGCAGGTGCGCGGCCAGCTCGCTCACCGTCGGCGCGCGGCCCTCGCGCTGCGCGAGGTCGCTGATCGCCTTGGTCAGCGACAGCTTCAGCTCCTGCAGCCGGCGCGGGACGCGCACCGCCCAGCCCTTGTCCCGGAAGTGCCGCTTGATCTCGCCGACGATCGTGGGCGTCGCGTAGGTGGAGAACTCCACGCCGCGCTCCAGGTCGAACCGGTCGATCGACTTGATCAGGCCGATGGTGGCGACCTGGATCAGGTCGTCCAGCCACTCGCCGCGGTTGCGGAAGCGGCGGGCGAGGTACTCCACCAGCGGCAGGTGCAGCTCGACGAGCTGGTCCCGGATGCGCTGGCGCTCCGGATCGCCCTCCGGAAGCTCGGTGAGGCGCTCGAACAGCGCGCGCGCCCGCGCCCGGTCGGGCACCGCGGACTCGGTCCGCTCGGTCCGCTCGGTGCTCGCGGCGGCGACCGTCGTCTCCTCCGTCGTCGTCTTCTCCGTCACGGGGCCCCCGCCGCGCCGCGCCGCTTCTGCAGCGTCACGGTGACCCGGTCGTCGGCGCCCACCTCGGCGTCCACCTCGCCCGCCAGGGACGACAGGACCGTCCAGGCGAAGGTGTCGCGGCTGGGTTCCTCACCGTCCACGGTGAGCACCGACACGGAGATGCGCATGGCGTCCCCGGTCAGCTCGAACTCGCACGTCAGGTCGGTCCCGGGCAGGGCCTGGGACAGCAGCATCGCGCACGCCTCGTCCACGGCGATGCGCAGGTCCTCGATTTCGTCCAGCGTGAAGTCGAGCCTGGCCGCGAGTCCCGCGGTCGCCGTCCGCAGCACGGACAGGTAGGCGCTCGCGGCCGGCAGCTTCACCGTCACCACGTCGCGGACGGACAACTTCGTACTGGCCGGCATTGCAGCGGTTTCCTCGGTCACGTCACTCCCTCGCAGGATGGTCCCGCTGCTTCGAAACTACCGCCTGCGGGGCGTGGTCGGAGACTCCGGCGCGCGTGGCTTTCCTACGAACGCGGCACGGACCTCAACTGACGCGTTCCAAACCCCCGCCGGGCGAGGCGTGAGTCACGCCCGCGCGCCCCCCGCGCGCCCCATACGTCCCGTTCGAATACCCTGCCGGGGTGATTCGGTATGCGACCCCAGACGACGTCCCGGAGATCTTGCGGCTGATCCGCGAGCTGGCGGACTACGAGCGCGCCCTCCACGAGGTGAAGGCCACCGAGGAGCAACTGCACGACCGGCTCTTCGGTGAAGATCCCAAGGTGTTCGCGCACGTCGTGGAGCACGAGGGCAGGGTGGTCGGCTTCGCGCTCTGGTTCCTCACGTTCTCCACGTGGAACGGCACGCACGGCATCTATCTGGAGGACCTGTTCGTCGAGCCGGACGTCCGCGGCCACGGCTACGGCAAGGCCCTCCTCACCGAGCTCACCCGCGTCGCCGACGCCCGAGGCTACGAACGCGTCGAATGGGCCGTCCTCACCTGGAACACCCCGGCCATCGGCTTCTACGAATCCCTGGGGGCCCGCCCCCAGGACGAATGGATGGTCTACCGCCTGACCGGCGACGCCCTCACCAAGGCCGCCCGCTCCTGACGCGCCGCCCGGAGATGGCGGAGGCCCGACCAGCCGCCGGTCGGGCCTCACCGTTCCTTCAGATCAGGACTGCTTGGTCTCCCAGAAGATCTTGTCGATCTCGCTGATCTTGCCCAGCAGGTCCTCGGCGACCTTGACGTCCATGGTGGCCTTCGTGCCGCCGCCACCGCCGGCCAGCTTGGTGGCCTCGTTGAACAGCTGGTGCAGCTGCGGGTACTTCTCGAAGTGCGGCGGCTTGAAGTAGTCGGTCCAGAGCACCCACAGGTGCTCCTTGACCAGCTGGCTGCGCTGCTCCTTGATCAGGATCGCCCGGGAGCGGAACTCCGGGTCCTCGTTGGCGGCGTACTTCTCGCAGATCGCCTTGACCGACTCGGCTTCGATCCGGGCCTGCGCCGGGTCGTAGACGCCGCACGGCAGGTCGCAGTGCGCGGACACCGTAGTCTTCGGGCGCAGAAGCTTGAGCAACACCTGCGAATCCCTTCCCTCGTTGCGGATCATGCTCAGGGCACCGACATTACCCTTGTGTCCCTGGGCACGTCCGGCCAGGGCGCTCGGTATTTCGGCCTAAGACCCGGGCCGCGCGCGGCCCGGAGCCCCTCGGGGGGTGTCATGACCACGGTCCGCCGATGTATGCGGACCCGCGAGGAGGACCATGCGGATCCGCAGGCCGCGCCGTCCGGTGCTCTGGGGCCTCGCCGGCGCCGCCGTGCTCGCGGCGGCCGGGGCCCGGCGGCTGCGCACGGTCGAGGTCACCGGGGAGTCGATGCTGCCAGGGCTGGCACCGGGGGACTGGCTCCTCGTCCGCGCCGGTGGCCGTCCCGCCCCGGGCGCCGTCGTCGTCGCCGAGCATCCGCGGCGTCCCAGGCTCCTGATCGTGAAGCGCGCCTCGCACCGCACCGATGAGGGCTGGTGGCTGGAGAGCGACAACCAGCGCGCCCCCGGGCGCAGCGACAGCTGGGACTTCGGCGCCGTCCCGGACGCGCTCGTCAAGGGACGCGTCCTGGCCCGCTACCGGCCCTTCCCCGTGAAGCTCGTGACGTGACCGCGCTACCGGCCGCCGTCCCGGGCCGGGACGGTGACGCGGGGGGTGTTCGGGTGGCAGGCGGCGGTCACGCTCGGGCGTCCCGCGCAGCGGTCGGAGCAGTAGCGGCGCGAGCCGTTCGCGGTCGTGTCGAAGAACACCCGCTCGCAGTCCTCCGCCCGGCAGGTGCCGAGCCGGTCCGGGCCGTGCGAGGCGATCTTCGCCACGAGGCCCATCACGGCGCGGGCCGCGTAGCGGTCCGTGATCGAACCGGCCTCGTTGAAGTGCAGGTGCCAGTCCTTGTCGTCGTGCCGGGTGAGCTGCGGATGGACGGGATGATGGATGAGCAGCGTGTTGAGGCGGTCGACCGCGTCGTCCTCGTCCCCGCGCGCTGCGGCGGCGAAGACGGCGCGCAGCTGCGCGCGCAGTTCGCGCATGGCGTCGAGATCGCGGTGCGCGGTCCGGCCGCCGAGATGCGGCCGCTGCGCCAGCAAGGCCCGCAGCCCCTCGAGATCGCACAGCTCGTCCCCGCCGGGACGGCGCGTGTTCACGAGATCGATCGCCAGGTCTGCGTACGAGGCCAGGTTCACTGTCGCTCCCGACGGACTCGGGCGGATCGGACGAATTGCCAGGGTCTATTCCCCGTTGGCAAGGATTACACCGCCTCCAGGGGAAGATTTGCGGCCTGGATCACAGTGCCGACGTGAAATTATGTGAATTCGGTCCCGCTGATGGCCGAGTTTATGGACCAATCGAACGGCCCGTGCCCCATGATCGGGCACGGGCCGTCCGGCGGCGCGAAGATCAGATGCGGTTGACGCCCTCGCGGCGGGCCTGGTCGGCGACCGCGGCGGTGACGGCCGGGGCGACCCGGTCGTCGAAGGGGTTCGGGATGATGTAGTCGGCGGTCAGGTCGTCGCCGACGATGTCGGCCAGCGCGTTCGCGGCGGCCAGCTTCATGCCCTCGGTGATCGTGTGGGCCCGGACGTCCAGCGCGCCGCGGAAGATGCCCGGGAACGCCAGCACGTTGTTGATCTGGTTCGGGAAGTCGCTGCGGCCGGTCGCGACGACCTTGGCGTGCCGGCGGGCGACCTCCGGGTGGACCTCGGGGGTCGGGTTGGAGAGGGCGAAGACGATCGAGTTCTCCGACATGGTGGCGACGCAGGACTCGTGGACCGTGCTGCCGGACAGGCCGATGAACACGTCCGCGCCGCGCAGCGCCTCCTCGGTGGAGCCCTTCAGGTGCGACCGGTTGGTGATCGCGGCGATGCGCTCCTTGACCGGGTTCAGGCCGTCGCGGCCCTCGTGGATGAGGCCCTTGCTGTCCGACAGCGCTATGTCGCCGATGCCGCCCTCGATCAGCATCTTGGAGACCGCGATGCCGGACGCGCCGGCGCCCGCGACGACCGCGCGCAGCTCGCCGAGGGGCTTGCCGACGAAGCGGGCCGCGTTCTTCAGCGCGGCGAGCGCGACGATCGCGGTGCCGTGCTGGTCGTCGTGGAAGACGGGGATGTCGAGCGCGGCGCGCAGCCGGTCCTCGATCTCGAAGCAGCGGGGGGCGCTGATGTCCTCCAGGTTGATGCCGCCGAAGCTCGGCGCCATCCGGATCACCGTGTCGACGATCTCGTCCACGCCCGTGCAGCTCAGCGCGATCGGCACCGAGTCGACGTCGGCGAACTCCTTGAACAGCAGGGACTTGCCCTCCATGACCGGCATGGACGCGGCCGGGCCGATGTCGCCGAGGCCGAGCACGGCGGTGCCGTCGGTGACGACGGCGACGACCCTGGACGTCCAGGTGTAGTCGTAGGCCAGCTCGGGGTTGTCGGCGATGGCGGTGCACACGCGGGCGACGCCGGGCGTGTAGGCCAGCGAAAGGTCGTCCTTGTTGCGGACCGGGATGGTCGACCGCATCTCCAGCTTGCCGCCGCGGTGCAGCGGGAAGGCCGGATCGTCTTCGAGTGAGAGCGGTTCGGTGGTAATGGGCTCAGCAGCCACAGCGACCCCTGTCAGTGAAAGTTGGCTTTCTTGCGATGCCGCCGCGGTGGTGGTGGCGTGGTGGCCGGACACCTGGTGGTCATCTCGCGACGTACGGGGGTCACCCGTTGTCCGATTGTGCCACACGGGGTCTCGCCCGCCCGGTGGCCGGGGTGGGTGTTGACCGTCACGTGACGGTCGCCACATGTAGTGGTCCGGTAGCACACGGTGCGTAACGGGGAGGTCGGCGCGCCGTTCCGGCGCTACCTCGTTGCGTGATTGTTTCGGACCCTTTATCCAGATCAGGGAGGTTGTGCGCCAAACTGTGCACCTGACCTTCGGATCTACGCTGATCCGACGCAACCATCTGGAGGGGGACCAGTGACCACCGGTTCTCTGCGCCGCCGCCTTGTCGCGGCGAGCGCTCTCGTGCTGACCGGCGCCCTCGCCCTGTCCGCATGCGGTGACAGTGACGACTCTGGCGACTCGGGCGGCTCCGCCGCCACGAATACGAGTGTGGACAGCAAGCTCGCGGCCATGGTCCCGGACGCGATCAAGAGCGACGGCAAGATCTCGATCGGCACCGACGCGTCCTACCCGCCCAACGAGTCCGTCGACCCCGCGTCGCAGAAGATCGTCGGCTGGGACGTCGACCTGTTCACCGCGGTGGCGGGCAAGCTGGGCCTGAAGACCGAGTTCCAGAACGCCGGCTTCGACACGATCATCCCGGGCGTCCAGTCCGGCAAGTACGAGATCGGCGTCTCGTCCTTCACCGACAACAAGGAGCGGGAGAAGGCGGTCGACTTCGTCACCTACTACTCCGCCGGGACGTCGTGGGCCGCGCTCAAGGGCAACCCCGACGGCGTCACCCCCGACAACGCCTGCGGCAAGAGCATCGGCGTCCAGCACGGCACCGTCCAGGTCCAGGACCTGGAGGCGCGGAGCAAGAAGTGCACCGACGCGGGCAAGCCGGCCATCAAGACCGTCGTCCGCAACCAGCAGACCGAGGTCACCAACGACCTCGTGGCGGGCAAGGTGCAGGCGATGGCGGCCGACTCGCCGATCGCCGGCTACGCGGTGAAGCAGACCGGCGGCAAGCTGGAGCTCATCGGCGAGGTGTACGACACCGCTCCGTACGGCTTCATCTTCAAGAAGGAGAACGGCCAGTTCAAGGAGGCCGTGCAGGGTGCGGTCAAGGCGCTGATCACCGACGGCACCTACAAGCAGATCCTGGAGAAGTACGGCGTGGAGAGCGGCGCGATCACCGATCCGGCGATCAACGCGGCGCAGAGCTGATCGAATGACGGTCGACACCGACGTCGAAGGGGGACGGCCCGAAACGATCAAGGCCGTCCCCGTGCGGCACCCGGGCCGCTGGGTGGCCGCCGCCGTCATCGCGGTGCTCGCCGCGATGTTCGTCCACTTCCTGCTGACCAGCAAGTCCCTGGAATGGTCGGAGCAGTGGAAGTACCTGTTCTCCAAGCCGGTGCTGATGGGCGTCCGGAACACCATCTGGCTCACCGTGGTCGCGATGGCCGGCGGCGTGCTGCTCGGGATCGTCCTCTCGCTGATGCGGCTGTCCGCGAACCCGCTGCTGAGCGGGGCCGCCTGGCTCTACCTCTGGTTCTTCCGCGGTACGCCGCTCTACACGCAGCTCCTCATCTGGGGCGCGATCGGCTCGCTGTTCCCCACGGTGGGGATCGGGATCCCGTTCGGACCCGAGTTCCACACCTGGCAGACGCAGACGCTGATCAACGCCGCGAGCGCCGCGGCGCTGGGGCTGACGCTCAACGAGGCCGCCTACATGGCGGAGATCATCCGTGCCGGGATCCTCTCGGTGGACGAGGGCCAGCAGGAGGCGTCCAGCGCCCTCGGCATGTCCCGCACGCAGACCATGCGCCGGATCGTGCTGCCGCAGGCGATGCGCGTGATCGTCCCCCCGACGGGGAACGAGGCGCTCTCGACGCTGAAGAACACCTCGCTGGTCGTCGCCATCCCCTACGCGGAGCTGACGCGCACCCAGGAGACGATCTCCGCCGTCACGTACAAGGTCATCCCGATGCTGGTGATGGCCTGCCTCTGGTACCTGGCGCTCTCCTCGATCATGATGGTCGGCCAGCACTACCTGGAGCGCCACTACAGCAAGGGCGTCCGCGGCAGCAACGGCGAGGGGTCCGAGGCCCGGCAGTGGCTTCGCCTCCGCACCAGGGGCGGCGGGCAATGAGCGGAGGTGAGGGGACCGTGAGCGGCGTGCCCACCGGGGAGAAGGCGGCCGAGGCCGCCGGCCTGGTCGTCAAGGCCGAGCGGGTGCACAAGTCGTTCGGCCGGCTGGAGGTGCTGAAGGGCATCGACCTGGAGGTCAAGCCCGGCGAGGTGATGTGCGTCGTCGGGCCGTCCGGGTCGGGCAAGTCCACGTTCCTGCGCTGCATGAACCACCTGGAGAAGATCAACGCGGGCCGGCTGTGGGTGAACGGCCACCTGGTCGGCTACCGGCAGTCGGGCGGCAAGCTCTACGAGCTGCGCGACCGGGAGGTCGCCGCGCAGCGTCGTGATATCGGCATGGTGTTCCAGCGCTTCAACCTCTTCCCCCACAAGACGGCGCTGGAGAACGTCATGGGGGCGCCGGTGTGGGTCAAGAAGCTGCCGAAGGACCAGGTCAAGCAGCAGGCCCTCACGCTGCTGGAGCGCGTCGGGCTCGCCGAGAAGGCGCAGAGCTACCCCTCGCAGCTGTCCGGCGGGCAGCAGCAGCGGGTGGCGATCGCGCGGGCGCTCGCCATGGAGCCGGCGCTCATGCTGTTCGACGAGCCGACGTCCGCGCTCGACCCCGAGCTCGTCGGCGAGGTGCTCGAGGTCATGAAGCAGCTCGCCCTCGACGGCATGACCATGGTCGTGGTCACGCACGAGATGGGCTTCGCCCGCGAGGTCGGCGACTCGCTCGTCTTCATGGACGGCGGCGTCGTGGTCGAGGAGGGCACCCCGCGCGACGTGCTGACCAACCCGCAGCACCCGCGCACCCAGGACTTCCTCTCCAAGGTCCTCTAGCGCGGGCCGGCTCAGCGGCCCGCGAAGAAGGAGATCACTTCGCGGGTCGCGGTTCCGCCCTCGGGGCGGACCACCAGCGGGACGCGCTGCCGGTGCGGCACGAACAGGTACCCCGGGAACGGTGTGTCGTGGTCGGGGCAGGCGGTGAACGTGATCGCGTGGTCGGCCTCCGCCGGGGTGTGCGCTTGCTGGGCGGCCTCGCTGTAGAGCAGCCCGGCGGCCTCGCGGTACTCCGCCGGGATCGACAGCGTGGCCGTCTTCCCGGCGCGCAGGACGACACCGACCTTGTAGCGGCCGTCGCGCCCGTGCTCGGTCGGGTCGGCGTCCGCCCAGGCGCGGAGCCCGCTGATGATGAGCGGTTCCACGACGAGGTCGTCCGGGCCGGTCGTGACGGGGCCGTCGCGCTCCTCCGGGAACGAGGCGTTCCGGTTCGCGCAGTTCATGATCCGCGGGTTGGCGAGACCGCCCGGCGGCGCCGCGGCGGGACTGGCGGGGCCGGCCGCCTTCTCCGTGCCGTCCGCTGTGCCGTTGGCCGTGGTGCAGGCCGCCGTGCAGGCCGCCGTGAGCATCAGCCCGGTGAGGAGGAGCGCTCGGAACCGCATGGGGGCATTGTCGCGGAGTGCCCGCGCGGCCGGAAGGGACCGGCCCCACCGGCCGTCCGCACCCCGGAGACGGTTAGTGTCGGGGCATGCTCGCTGTCACTGCCACACAGATCGACGCAGACAATCCGCTGAACGGGCTGACGGTGGGGGAGCGGCCCGATCCCGAGGTACCGGACGGCTGGACGACCGTCACGGTGAAGGCCACCGCGCTCAACCACCACGACCTGTGGTCGCTGAAGGGCGTCGGCCTCCCGGCCGAAAGGCTCCCGATGATCCTCGGCTGCGACGCGGCCGGGGTGGACGAGGACGGCAACGAGGTCATCGTCCACTCGGTGATCGGCGACCCGGAGCGGGGCGGCGGCGACGAGACCCTCGACCCGAAGCGGTCGCTGCTGTCGGAGGTCCACCAGGGGACGATGGCGGAGAAGGTCGCGGTGCCGCGCCGCAACCTCGTGCCGAAGCCCGCCGAGCTGTCGTTCGAGGAGGCGGCCTGCCTGCCGACGGCGTGGCTGACCGCCTACCGGATGCTGTTCGACAAGGCCGGGCTGCAGCCCGGGTCGTCGGTGCTGGTGCAGGGCGCAGGGGGCGGTGTGGCGACGGCCGCGATCACGCTGGCGTCGGCCGCCGGGTTCCGGGTCTATGCGACGAGCCGGAGCGAGGCCAAGCGCAAGCGGGCCCGGGAACTCGGGGCGGACGCGGCGTTCGAGACGGGCGCGCGGCTGCCCGAGCGGGTCGACGCCGTCATCGAGACCGTCGGCCAGGCGACCTGGTCGCACTCGCTGAAGTCGCTGCGGCCGGGCGGGCGGATCGTGGTGTCCGGCGCCACCAGCGGCCAGGTGCCGCCGGCGGAGCTGAACCGGGTGTTCTTCCTGCAGCTGTCGGTGGTCGGCTCCACCATGGGGACGCGGGCGCAGCTGGAGCGGCTCGCCCGGTTCCTGGTCAAGACCGGCACCCGCCCGCTGATCGACCGGACGCTGCCGCTGAGCGAGGCCCGCGCGGGGTTCGCCGCGATGGCCGAGGGCGACATCTTCGGGAAGATCGTCTTCACGCCGTGAGCCGGCGGGGCCGTGGCCGGGGTGCTCCCGGTCACGGCTCCCTGCGGAAGATCTCCTTCGCCAGGCGTTCCCGGGTCTCGTCCAGGAGCGCCTGCGCGGCTGCGAGGTCGTCCTCGTCGAGGCGGGCCTTCTTCGCCGACTTGCGGACGTCCTCGACGAACGTGCGGAGCAGGCGCTCCAGCTTGAGGCGCGCGACGTCGTCGCGGGTGCCGGTCGCGGTCTTCCACGCGTCGTCCCAGTTCTGCCGCCACTCCTCCTTCCACGCCTGCTTCTGGTCGCGCCAGTACTCCTTCTGCCGCTTCCACTCGTCCTTCTGGCGCTCGGTGGTCTCCTTCCACGCCTCCTTGGACGTGGCCTTGCCCTGGTCGCGCATCGTCCGGGCGGCCTGGGTCAGCTCCTCGCGCAGCGTCCGGACGGTCTGCCGCACGTCCTCCTGCACGCCGCGGGCGAACTCCTGCGCCGAGGCGGAGATCTCCTCCTCCAGGTCGGCGAGCTCGTCCATCCGGCGCTCCAGCTCCTCGCGGCCCTTGTCGGTCAGCGAGTACACCTTCTTGCCCTTGATCACCTCGTGCGTGACGAGTCCCTCGGACTCCAGCCGGGCGAGCCGCGGGTAGATCGTGCCGGGGGAGGGCGAGTAGACCCCGAGGAACCGGTCCTGCAGCAGCCGGATCACCTCGTAGCCGTGCCGCGGGCTCTCCTCCAGCAGCTTCAGCAGGTACAGCCGCAGCCGCCCATGCCCGAAAACGGGGCTCACGTCTCACTTCTCCATTCGGGGGCCGGTGGTGATCTCGGAGGCGTCGTCGCGGCCGAGGAGGGTGATCGCGCCGGAGACGGTGTTGACGGTCAGCCGGCCGGTGCCGTCGCCGAGCTTGCCGGTGACGCTCTGCGCGATGGTGCGGTCCTGGCGGCCGAGTTCGGGGAAGGACGTCTCGATCCGGCCGGCGGCGGAGCTGAGCGAGACCTGCGCGCCGGCGGACTCGGGGACGCGCAGCGCCACCTCGCCCGACACCGTGTGGACGTCCACGGCGGCGTCGCCGGGCAGGTCGACGTCGGCGGCGATGCGGCCGCTGACCGTGCGGGCCCCGAGGCGGCCGAGGGACGCGCCGGCGAGGGCGAGGTCGCCGGAGACGGAGGTGAACTGGACCGTCCCGTCCAGGCCCTGCGCCTCGATCGCGCCGGACACGGTGTTGGCGTCGATCGCGCCCGCGACGCCGTCCAGCGTCACGTTGCCGGTCGCGCTCTTGATGGACGTGCGGGTCGTCATGCCGGTCACGATCGCGTCCGCCGACACAAGGGTCAGCGAGACCGGGCAGTCGTGCGGGACGGTCACCGTGATCGCCGCGCGGACGTTGTGGGTGCGCAGCCAGCTCAGCACGCCCTCCCACAGCTTCTCGTGCGTGACGGTCAGCATGCCGGCCTCGTGGGTGACCGTCAGCGGCGGCCCCTGGACGTCGCCGACCATGATGGACGGCCGCTCGTCGGAGGCGAGCACCGAGACGCTGCCCGCGATCACCGTGACGCGCAGCGCGACCACGCCGTCGAAGTCCAGGGTGGTGGGTTCCTCGATCGTCCAGTGCGACATCGCGATGTGCCCTTCGTCCGGCTCCGCCATCAGTGAACACGATATGTCGCGTTTCCGAAAAGTCAAGACATGTCGTGTTTGCGGGCCGAGTTACTCGTCCTCGTCGTCCAGCCGGGCCAGCCAGGTGGCGAGCCGGTCGACGGGCGTCTCGAACTCGGGGTTCAGGTCCACGAACTCGCGGAGCCGCTCGGCGAGCCAGGTCAGGCTGACCTCCTCCGCGCCGCGCCGGTCCGTCAGCTCCTCGATGCCCCGATCGGTGAAGTACATGTACGGGTGTCTTCCTTCTCGATCATGCCGTCGGGACGCCGAGGGCTCCGGCGCGACGCACCGGAGCCCTCGGGTCTCGTCGATTCCTGCTGCCGGCCGGCCTACTTCCGCTCGCCGAACAGTCTCGCCAGCAGGGCCTCCTGCTCGGCCTGGTGCAGCTTCGCCGAACCGACGGCCGGGGACGAGGACGCCGGGCGCGACACCCGGGACATCCGCAGGCCCTCGATGTGGTGCGGCAGCTTCAGCGCCATGAACGGCCAGGCGCCCATGTTCGCGGGCTCGTCCTGCACGAACACGACCTCGGCGTCGGCCGGGTACTTGGCCAGCTCCGCCTTGATCTCGTCCACCGGCGGCGGGTACAGCCGCTCGACCCGGACGACCGCCGTGTCGTTCGCGCCCGCCGCCTGCCGGGCCTTGACCACCTCGTAGTAGATCTTGCCGGTGGTCAGCAGCACCCGCCGCACGCCCGCCGGGTCGATCGCCGGGTCGCTCTCCGGGATGACCGGCTGGAACGCGCCCTCGGTGATCTGCTCGACCGGCGACGTCGCCGCCTTCAGCCGCAGCAGCGACTTCGGCGTGAACACCACCAGCGGCTTGTTCCGGCCCGACAGCACCTGCCAGCGCAGCACGTGGAAGTAGTTCGCCGGCGTGGTCGGGTACACCACGGTCATGTTGTCCTGCGCGCACATCTGCAGGTACCGCTCGATCCGCGCGGACGAGTGGTCGGGCCCCTGGCCCTCGTAGCCGTGCGGCAGCAGCAGGACGACGCTCGAGTGCTGGCCCCACTTCTGCTCACCGGAGGAGATGTACTCGTCCACCACCGACTGGGCGCCGTTGGCGAAGTCGCCGAACTGGGCCTCCCAGCAGACCAGCGCGTCCGGCCGCGTCATCGAGTAGCCGTACTCGAAGCCCATCGCCGCGTACTCGCTGAGCAGCGAGTCGTGCGCGTAGAACTTCGACACGCCCTGCCCGAACTGCTTCAGCGGCGTGTACTCCTCGCCCGTCCTGCGGTCGACGAGCACCGCGTGCCGCTGGCCGAACGTGCCGCGCCGGGTGTCCTGCCCGACGAGCCGCACCGGGCGGCCGTCGATCAGCAGCGAGCCCATCGCGAGCAGCTCGCCGGTCGCCCAGTCGATCGCGTCGTCCTCGATCATCTGGGCGCGGCGCTGCAGGATCGGCTGCAGCCGCGGGTGCGGGGTGAAGCCCTCCGGCAGGCTGACCTGCGTCTCGATGATCCGCTTGACGGTCTCCGGCGGGATCGCCGTGCCGGCCTTGCCGTGGTCGATCGGGATGCGCTCCTCGACGTCGGGCTTCACGACCGAGCCAGGCTCCAGGGGCTTCTTCACCGCCTCGCGGGTCTCGGTGAAGGCCCGCTCCAGCTGCTCCTGGTAGTCGCGGAGCGCCTGCTCGGCCTCCTCCACCGTGATGTCGCCGCGGCCGATCAGCGCCTCGGTGTAGAGCTTGCGCACCGAGCGCTTGGCGTCGATCAGGTCGTACATCAGCGGCTGGGTGAACGAGGGGTTCTCGCCCTCGTTGTGGCCCCGGCGCCGGTAGCAGACCATGTCGACGACGACGTCCTTCTTGAACGTCTGCCGGTACTCGAACGCCAGCCGCGCGACCCGCGCGCACGCCTCCGGGTCGTCGCCGTTCACGTGGAAGATCGGCGCCTGGATCATCCGGGCCACGTCGGTCGCGTAGACGCTGGACCGCGAGTACTCGGGGGCGGTGGTGAAGCCGACCTGGTTGTTGATGATGACGTGCACGGTGCCGCCGGTGCGGTAGCCGCGCAGCTGCGAGAGGTTCAGCGTCTCGGCGACCACGCCCTGCCCGGCGAACGCGGCGTCGCCGTGGATCAGGATCGGCAGCACGGTGAAGCCGGCCTCGCCGACGTCCAGGACGTCCTGCTTGGCGCGGACGACGCCCTCCAGCACCGGGTCGACCGTCTCCAGGTGGGAGGGGTTCGCGACCAGCTCGGTGTGGATCTTGGAGCCGTCGCCGGCGACGAAGTCGCCGGACGCGCCGAGGTGGTACTTCACGTCGCCCGAGCCCTGCGCGCTGCGCGGGTCGAGGTTGCCCTCGAACTCGCCGAAGATCTGCCCGTAGGACTTGCCGACGATGTTGGCGAGGACGTTCAGCCGGCCGCGGTGCGCCATGCCGATGACGACCTCGTCGAGGTTCTCCTTCGCGGCGGCCGAGATGACCGAGTCCAGCAGCGGGATGACCGACTCGCCGCCCTCCAGCGAGAACCGCTTCTGCCCGACGAACTTCGTCTGCAGGAACGTCTCGAACGCCTCGGCGCTGTTGAGGCGGCGCAGCACGTGCAGCTGCTCCTCGCGCGACGGCTTGTCGTGCGGGACCTCCACGCGCTCCTGGATCCAGGCGCGCTCCTCCGGGTCCTGGATGTGCATGTACTCGATGCCGACCGTCCGGCAGTACGCCATCCGCAGCACGCCGAGGATGTCGCGCAGCTTCATCGTCGGCTTGCCGCCGAACCCGCCGGTCGCGAACTCGCGCTCCAGGTCCCACAGGGTGAGGCCGTGCTTGAGGATGTCGAGGTCGGGGTGGCGGCGCTGCTTGTACTCCAGCGGGTCGGTGTCGGCCATGAGGTGGCCGCGGACCCGGTAGGCGTGGATCAGCTCGTGGACGCGGGCGACCTTGGCGACGTCGTCGTCATGGCTCGCGGAGATGTCCTTGACCCAGCGCACCGGCTCGTACGGGATGCGCAGCGCCTCGAAGATCTCGTCGTAGAAGCCGTCCTCGCCGAGCAGCAGCTCGTGGATGCGGCGCAGGAAGTCGCCGGACTGGGCGCCCTGGATGATGCGGTGGTCGTAGGTGGAGGTCAGCGTCATCACCTTGCTGATCCCCATGCGCGACAGCGTCTCGCCGGACGCGCCCGCGAACTCGGCCGGGTACTCCATCGCGCCCACGCCGATGATCGTGCCCTGGCCGGGCATCAGCCGCGGCACCGAGTGGACCGTGCCGATCGTGCCCGGGTTCGTCAGGCTGATCGTGGTGCCCTGGAAGTCCTCGATGGCGAGCTTGCCGCCGCGGGCCTTGCGGACGACCTCCTCGTAGCCGGCCCAGAACTGGCGGAAGTCCAGCGTCTCGGCGGCCTTGATGCTCGGCACGACGAGCTGCCGGGAGCCGTCGCTCTTCTGCAGGTCGATCGCCAGCCCGAAGTTGACGTGCTCGGGCCGGACCAGCACCGGCTTGCCGTCCACCTCGGTGAACGCGGCGTTCATCTCCGGCATCGCGGTGAGCGCCCGGACGATCGCGTACCCGATCAGGTGCGTGAACGAGACCTTGCCGCCGCGCCCGCGCTTCAGGTGGTTGTTGATGACGATGCGGTTGTCGACCAGCAGCTTCGCCGGGACGGCGCGCACGCTGGTCGCCGTCGGCATGCCGAGGCTGGCCTCCATGTTGGTGGCCGTCCGGGCGGCGACGCCGCGCAGCCGGACCTCCTCGGCGCCCGCCGGCACCGGCGGCGGAGCCGGCTTCTCCGCCGCCTTCGGCGCGGGCTTGGCGGCCGCGCGCGGCGGCGCGGCCGGGCGCTGCGATGTCGGCGGGGCGGCCGCGGTGCCGTTCGCGGCCGGGGCCGCGCCCTCGGTGGTCGCCTGGGGGGACGCGGGGGTCGCCGACGACGGCCGGCTGTCCGGCTGGTAGTCCGCGAAGAAGTTCCACCAGGCTTCGTCAACGGAGTTCGGGTCTTCGAGGTACTTCTGGTACAGCTCGTCGACCAGCCACTCGTTGGCGCCGAAATCTGTGATCTTGGGGTCGGCACTTGTTTGCGACGACTCTGTCGACACGGCGGAGATCGCCCTCTTCCGCTGCTCGCAGGTGAGTTCTGAGACGATCCCCAGGCTACCGTGTTTATCGCCCTCCGCTCGGCGGCATGCGCGAGAGCGACCCCCGGCCGGTTCCCGGGTCAGTGGGTGTGGTGCGGGACGGTCGGTCCCTCGCTGGCCTGGACGAGCACGAAGCCCTGCCCCTGGTAGGCGAGCTGCATGGCCTCGCCGCTGCCTCGGCCGATGAGGGCGCCGGCCTTGAAGGTGCGGTTGACGCCGACCTGCAGGCTGGTGCTCCACGCCACGGCGGACTGGCCGTCGGCGAACGTGGGGGCGCGGCCGCAGTCGAGCATGACGGGCGTCCCGTGTGTGGTGAGCGCCACCCATCCGGTGCCCTGCAGGGTGGTGTTGAACAGGCCGCCGGCGGCGATGCCCGCGCCCTGGACGCGCTGGATGTCGGACTGCAGGGTCGAGTCGTAGGCGAGGATGTTCTTGCCGTTGACGGTGAGGCCCTCGTTCTCCAGGTAGAACAGGTGGATGTCGTCGGCGTCGTTCGCGACGAACAGCAGGCCCTGGCCCTTGACGCGCATCAGCGGCACGCCCTCGCCGGTCAGGGCCTTCTTCATGAACTTGCCGATGCCGCCGGAGCCCTCGTAGTCGAACTCCATCTGGCCCTGGAAGGCGACCATGGAGCCCTGCCGGGCGAGGACGTCCCCGTTCAGGTGGACGCGGAGCATCTTGGAGTTCTGGAGGGCGAAGTGGCCGGGAAGCTGCTGGCCCTGGTCGAGGTTGCCGAAGAACTGGCTGCGCATGGTCGGGTCATGCCTTTCGTGCGGATCGATGGAGATCCGCCAGCATAACGAGGGTCACCGTCAAAGAACGCCGTCAGCGGTCCCGGCCGTGCGGGACGGTCCAGTCGACGGCCGGGCCCTTGGCGACCACGCCGGACGGGTTGATGTTGCGCTGGGTCACGTAGTAGTGGCGCTTGATGTGGTCGAAGTTCGTCGTCTCGCCGAACGCGGGGATCGCGTACAGGTCGCGGGCGTAGCCCCACAGGTTCTCGTAGTCGGCCAGCCGCCGCAGGTTGCACTTGAAGTGGCCGTGGTAGACGGCGTCGAAGCGCGCCAGCGTCGGGTAGAGGCGGACGTCGGCCTCGGTGACGGCGTCGCCGAACAGGTAGCGGCGGGTGGACAGGCGCTCCTCGATCTGGTCGAGGGTGGCGAAGAGGGCGTCGAACGCCTCCTCGTAGGCGCCCTGGGACGTGGCGAACCCGGCCTTGTAGACGCCGTTGTTGACCGTCCTGTAGACGAGGTCGTTCAGCTCGTCGATCTCGGGGCGGAGCGCCTGCGGGTACAGGTCGGGCGCGCCCGGCCGGTGGTGGGCGGTGAACTCCGTCTCGAACATGGTGGTGATGTTCGGGAAGTCGTTGGTGACCAGGCGCTCGGTCTCGGTGTCCCAGATGGACGGGACGGTGTAGCGGCCCTGGAACGACGGGTCGGTGGCGAGGTACAGCTCGGACAGGAACACCGCGCCGGTGACGGGGTCGCGGTCGGGGAACCGCCAGCCCTTCTCGTCCCGGATGGGGTCGACCACGGCGACGCCGATCACGTCCTCCAGGCCGAGGAGCCACCGCACGATCAGCGTGCGGTGCGCCCACGGGCACGCGTAGGAGACGAACAGCCGGTACCGGCCCGGCTCGGCCGGGAACCCCGACGACCCGTCGGCGGTGATCCGGTCGGTGAACCGGTTCGCCTGCCGGACGAACCGGCCTCCCTCGACCTCCTGGACGCTCATGCCGTGCCTCCCGCGGTGACTCCGCCGTCCCTCCCGATGATCGTCCGAACGGCCGATCCGGGCAAGGGAACCTCGCGGCTACCATAACCGTCGGTAGCTACTGTGAAACGGCCGCGAAGCGGTTCCGGCCGGAGCGAGATGGCGGGGGTCCATGCTCGAACAGTTCAACGCACTGGTGGACGGGCTGCCACCCGCGATGATCTACCTCGTCATCGCGGCGCTGGTGTTCGCCGAGGCCGCGCTGTTCGTCGGGTTCGTGTTCCCCGGCGAGACCGCGATCGTCGTCGGCGGCGTGCTCGCCAGCCAGGACGTCCTGTCGCTGCCGCTGCTGCTCGTCATCGCGGTGGTCGCGGCGGTCGTGGGCGACTCCGTCGGCTACGAGATCGGCCGCAAGTACGGGCCGCGGCTGCTGGAGGCCGGGGTGATGCGCAGGCACCGCGCCAAGGTCGCCGGCGCGCAGGACCTCATCCGGCGGCGGGGCGCGTTCGCGGTGTTCATCGGGCGGTTCACCGCGCTGCTCCGGGCGCTGATGCCGGCGCTGGCGGGCAGCTCCCGGCTGCCGTATCCGAAGTTCCTGGTGTTCAACGTCATCGGCGGCGTGACGTGGGTGGTGACCTTCACGCTCGGCGGCTACTTCGCGGGCACGGCGTTCGAGCACGCGGCGAAGCTGGCGGGCCGGGGGCTCGCGATCGGGCTCGCGGTCGCGGCCGTCGCCGGGCTGGTGGTGTGGAGCGTCCGCAAGCGCCGCCGGGAGGCCCGCGAGGAGGCGGCGGCGGAGGCCGATGCCGAAGGGGAACCGGCGCGGACCCTGCCCTAGCGGTCACGGCGTCAGCGGTCACGGCCTCAGCGGTCGCGCGGGCGGGCGGTCACACGTGCATGCGCCCGCTGACCATCGGCAGGTCGAGGTAGGTGCGGATCCCGGGGGCGGCGGCGCAGACGGCCGCGACGGAGTTCAGCGCGTGCGCGGACGCGGCGGAGATCACGTCGGAGACCCAGTCCTCGTCGACGGACAGGGTCAGCGACGGGCGGCCGTCCACGCGCAGCGAGTACCCGGGGCGGCCCCACTCCTGCGACATCCGCGCGGCGTTGGCCTTGTGCACGACCTCGACGGTGATGACGGGGCGGCCGGCGGCGAGCCCGCTGAACGTCCAGCGCGCCGCCGCGACGGTGCCGTGCGGGATCGGCCCGGCGGCGGTGACGAGGTCGGTGCCGGCGAGCCGGTAGTCGACGTCCATGTCGATCTCGTCGAGGTCGACGCCGAGGCCCGCCGCGACGAGGTGCAGGCTCTCGGCGAACATCGCGCGCATCGCGGCGCGGTTGGGCCGCAGCGCGCGCCGGTACGCCTCCTCGGTCTTGCCGAAGCCGATCATCTCGTGCACCATCCGCCAGGACGGGTGCCGGGCGAAGTCGGTGCACTCGCGGGCGTAGACGTGGGTGATCCGCCGGGACAGCCGCGACAGCACGAGCGGCATGACGTCGGCCATGAAGCCGCCGCTGACGCCGCTGCCGTGCACGCTCGTCCCGCCCCGCTTGCACGCCTGCTCCAGCTCGCCGACGAACTGCGGGCCGTGCGCGTGCGGGTAGACGAGCCCGCTGAGGGAGATCAGGTTCTTGCCGGACGCGAGCAGCGAGCAGATCGTGTCCAGCTCGCGGGGCCGGTCGTGGGCGGGGCTCGGCGCGTAGATCACGCAGTCGGCGTCCAGGGCGAGGATGTCGGCGATGTCGCGGGTGGCGGCGATCCCGATCGGCTCGCGGCCGGCCAGGGCCCCGGCGTCGGCGCCCTCCTTGGCGGGGGTGTGCACCCAGACGCCGGCGAGCTCCATGTCGTCGCGGTCGAGGACGCCCCTGATCGCGCTGCGGCCGAGCGCGCCCGTCGCCCACTGCACGACGCGGTACGGGCGGCGGCCGGCGGCCGGGACGTCGGCGGCGATCATCGGGGCGGGACCTCCGTTGCTCCTCGCGGTTCGCCCGAGACTACGCGGCAGCCCCGGCCATTTGCGGCATTCGGCGCAACTTCCCTCGCGATCCATCGTACTCGGGAGGGACCCCGGTGGAGCGCGCCCGAGCGAGATTCGGTTTAGTGGTACCACTCGGTAGCCCCGGATGATTTCCTGGGGTGCGGGCCCCACGATGTGAGGAGAAGCGAATGTCGGAACTGCGCTACGACGGCCGGGTCGCGGTCGTGACCGGGGCCGGCCACGGCCTCGGCCGCCGGCACGCCCTGGAGCTCGCCGCGCGCGGCGCCAAGGTCGTCGTGAACGACCTCGGCGGCGACCGGTCCGGTGTCGGCGCCTCCGCCGGCCCCGCCCAGGAGGTCGTGGACGAGATCACCAAGAACGGCGGCGAGGCCGTCGCGAACCCCGACAACGTCGCGACGCCCGAGGGCGCGCAGGCCGTGATCCAGAGCGCGCTGGACGCGTTCGGCAAGGTCGACATCGTCGTCAACAACGCCGGCATCCTGCGCGACAGGTCGTTCAAGAACATGAGCGTCGAGGAGTTCGACGCGGTCATCGCCGTCCACCTGCGCGGCTCGTTCCTGGTGTCCAGCGCCGCCTGGTCGCACCTGCGCGAGCAGGGCTACGGCCGGATCGTGAACACCTCGTCCCCGGCGGGCCTGTTCGGCAACTTCGGCCAGGCGAACTACGCCACCGCGAAGATGGGCCTGGTCGGGTTCACCAAGACCCTCGCGCAGGAGGGCGCCAAGTACAACATCAAGGCCAACGCGATCGCCCCGGTCGCCTGGACCCGGATGACCGAGGACCTGCTGCCCGCCGACTTCGCCGACAAGCTCGGCGTCGACCAGGTGACGCCGCTCGTCGCCTGGCTCGTGCACGAGTCCAGCGAGGACTCCGGCGAGGTCTACACGGTCGGCGGCGGCCGGATCGCGAAGATCTTCGTCGCGGAGGGCCCCGGCTACGGGCAGAACACCACGCTGTCGGTCGAGGACGTCCGGGACAACTGGGCGGCCATCAGCGGGAACGAGCCGCTGGTGGTCTTCAAGAACGTGGGCGAGCAGATGGGCCCCCTGATCCAGCAGCTCACCTCCTGAGCCGTTGGACGGGATCAAGCTCGACCGGCGGGACGGGGTGGTCACGATCACCCTGTCCCGGCCGGAGCGACTGAACGCCGTCGACGGCGCCCTGACCGAGGAGATGCTCGACGCCCTCAACGAGCTGGCGCGCGACCCGTCCACCCACGTGGTCGTGCTCACCGGCGAGGGCCGCGGGTTCTGCTCGGGCATGGACATCCAGGGCGGCGACCCGGGCGGGGAGACCGCCGAGGGCCGCGTCCAGCGGCTCTACCGGGGCATCGCGCGCGGCGCCGAGGTCACCGCCCGGCTGCGGGAGATCCCGCAGCCGGTGATCGCGGCGCTGCGCGGCCCGGTCGCGGGCATGGGGGTGTCCTGGGCGCTGGCCTGCGACCTGCGGGTCGCCGACCCGACCACCCGGTTCGTCGTCCCGTTCACGAACCTCGGCCTGTCGGCCGGGGACTGCGGGCTCTCCTGGCTGCTGCCGCGCCTGATCGGCCCGGCGAAGGCCGCGGAGATCTCCTACCGGGCGCAGCGGCTGGACGTGCACCGCGCCGACGAGCTCGGCCTGATCACCGAGATCACCGCCGAGGGCGCGGACCTGGCGGGCGCGCAGGCGCTCGCCGACGAACTGCTCACCAAGTCCCCGTACGGCCTGCGCCGCACGAAGGAACTGCTCAACGCGTCCCTGGACGCCCCCGGTCTCCGCCGCCACCTGGCCGCGGAGACCGCCGTCCAGACGCTCGCCTTCTTCAGCGAGGACCTCGCCGAAGGCATGACGGCGACCCTCCAGAAGCGCACACCGAATTTCAAGAACCGCTGAGACCAGCCCAGGGGGAGACCCCTGGGCTAGTCGGCGAGTGCGGTGGAGAGCGCCTCGACGTAGCGGAGGGCCGCGACTCTGGCCAGGGCCGGGTGGGCGCCGAGGGGGGCCGAGTAGGCGGCGCCCACGGTGGCGGCCGCCGGCGCGATCAGCGCGGCCTCCGGCTCGGAGCCGATGAGGTGCGGCGCGACCGCGATGGACGCGGCACCGGCGGCGCGCAACTGCTCGGCCGCGGCCTTGACCGACGCCTCGTCGTTCAGCGAGGCGGTGAAGACCGGTGCGGCCAGCCGGGAGGCGAGCAGCACGCCGGTGACCTCGGCCTGCCGGACGGCGGTCGCGTCCCCCGGCGTCGCGACGATGACGCCGGACGCGGCCGTCACCATCGTCATCAGCCGGATCCGGTCGGCGCGGGCGAGGCCAGCGTCGGCGAGCCGGTCGTGCAGCGCCTCGGCGATCAGCGGGTGCGGGCCGAGCGGCTCGGCGACGACGGCGCGCACCCGCGAGTTCGCCACGGCGGCGTGCACGGCGCGGTCGAGCGCGGGGTCGGGGCCGGTGGACAGCGGCACCACGATGGCCGCCACCTCGTCCTGCTCCTGCCGCAGCGCGCCGAGGAGGCCGTGCAGGCTCGCCTCGTCGCCGTCCAGGTGCCCGACGTAGGCGGGCTGGCCGGTGTGCTCGATCTCGACGAGCCGGGCCAGTTCGGCGGCGATCTCGGTGCCGCCCTGCCGGGCGTGCCCGGGGACGGCCAGGACCAGCGTGGGGGATCCGGGGGGCAGCAGGAAGGACTCGTCGCCGCGGTGCCGGCCGCCGCGGGGGGCGCGGCGCCGTCGCGACGGCAGTGCCTCGGATGCCTGGCTATCGGGACTCACGGCGGGCATCGTAACGCCCTCCGGCCCGAAGGCCGTCCTTCCGTCCCGGTGGGCCGTGTCCCTCGGCCCGGCGGGGGCGACCTCGTTGCGGCCTCCGTCGTTGCCTGTATGGATCGCGGGGCTCCTTCCCGTGCCGGCGCGACGCGAGCGGTGGTGAAGAAGCAGAGTATGGCGCAATGCGGCAGAGCAACAGGGGGAAATGAAGCAAATTGTCCTGATTTGCCGCTATCCGGGCGGGATACCTGCGGCAAGATCACCCGTCCCGCCCGCATCACCGCAGGTGACACGGAATGATGCCAATGCGTCCGAAAGGCGCCAAAGGGGTTGCGGTCCCGTCACGGGCCGCCTTTATGATCCATGGACCCTCCTGGCCGGAACGTTCGAGGTCACATGAAAACCCCCCGTACGCGATCGATCCGCTCGAAGGTGACCGCGCTGCTGCTCGTGCCGCTGCTCTCCCTGGTCGCCCTCTGGGGGTACGCGGCGAGCGTCACCGGACGCGAGGCCATCGCCCAGCGCAACTACCACACGCTCGACCGCACGTTCGGGCCGAGCGGCCAGCGCGTCCTGGTGGAACTCGGCCGGGAACGCCAGCTGTCCGGGACGTTCCTCAGCACCCCGCGCTCCACGCCCGGCGGCGTCCCCGTCGCCCTCGTCGCCCAGCGCACCCGCGTCGACCAGGCCGTCGAGCGGTTCCGCCGCGAGGCCACCTCCGAGGCCGCCCGCGACGCCGCCACCGAGGAGATGGAGGGCCGCGTCACCGACGTCCTGCGGGCGTTCGGCGGGCTCGGCGGGCTGCGCGCCGCCGTCGACGGGCGCCTCACCGACCGGCTGACCGCGATCAACGGCTACAGCACGATGGTCGACGACCTGCACCGGCTGTACGACGGCCTCATCGTCATCGACGACGCCGACGTCTACAACTGGACGCTGTCCACCCGGCACGCGGCCCGCGGCATGGAGCTGCTGCAGCGGGAGAACGCGCTGATCGCCTCCGCGCTCGCCGGCAAGGGCAGGATGACGAAGGCCGAGCACCGGCTGTTCGTCGAGATGGTCGGCGAGCAGCGCTGGCAGTGGATCAAGCAGCGCACGCTGCTCGACCCGGTCGTCTACCGGACCGGGATCGCGCCCGTCTTCGCGTCCCAGCGCTACCAGGGCTTCAAGGCCATCGAGGACCGGATCGCGGGCGCCGACCCGCGCAAGCCGCTGCCCGTCGGGGCGCAGGAGTGGCAGCGGACGGCGGACCCGCTGATCGAGTCGCTGAACGAGATGGTCCTCGACAACTCCAAGCAGGCCGCCGAGCACGCCGACCGGCTCGGCCGGGACGCCTACGTCAGCCTCGGCGTCGTCGGCGGGCTCGGCCTGCTGGCGATCGTCGCGTCGGTGCTGCTGTCGCTGCGGTTCGCGGGCGGGTTCGTCCGCGAGCTGGTCGGGCTGCGCGGCTCCGCCGAGGAACTGGCCGAGCGGCGGCTGCCCGGCGTCGTCGAGCGGCTGAGCCGCAACGAGACCGTGGACGTCGCGGCGGAGGCGCCGCCGCTGCACGCGGGCAGCACCACCGAGATCGCCCGGCTCGCCGGCTCGTTCGCCAAGGTGCAGCGGACCGCCGTGGACGCCGCCGTCGGCCAGGCCGAGCTGCGCGCCGGCGTCGGCCGGATCTTCCTCAACATCGCCCGCCGCAACCAGTCGCTGCTGCACCGCCAGCTCACCATGCTGGACGGCCTGGAGAGCCGCGCCGAGGCCGACGACCTGGAAGACCTGTTCCGCATCGACCACCTCACCACCCGCATGCGGCGGCACGCGGAGAGCCTGATCATCCTGTCCGGCGCCACCCCCGGCCGCGGCTGGCGGCAGCCGGTGCGGTTCGCCGACGTGCTGCGCGCCGCCGTCTCGGAGATCGAGGACTACACCCGCGCCACCGTCCTCACCGACTCCGAGGACGGCCTGGTCGGCGCCGCCGTCACCGACGTCGTCCACCTGCTCGCCGAGCTGATCGAGAACGCGGCGACGTTCTCCCCGCCGAACACCGAGGTGCGGGTCAAGGCCGAGCGGGTCGGCACCGGCTTCGCCGTCGAGATCGAGGACCGCGGGCTCGGCGTCAAGCCGGAGCTGCTCGCCGAGGCGAACCGGCGGCTCGCCGAGCCGCCCGAGTACGACATCGTCGACACCGACCAACTCGGCCTGTTCGTCGTCGCGCGGCTGGCCGCCCGGCACGCCGTCTCGGTGACCCTGCAGCGCTCCCCGTACGGGGGCGTGACGGCGATCGTGCTGCTGCCGCACGACCTGGTCGTCCCGGCCGAGCAGATGGCGGCGGGCGCGCTGCCCCCGGCGCCGGAACCGGACGGCGACGGCGGCTCCCCGCTCGACACCCGCGCCGACGGCGAGGCGGAGAGCGGGCCGGGCGCCGTGCTGGTGCCCGCGCCGCGGGCCGGGACCGCCGCGCTGCCGGAGGCCGTGGTCCGGCTGCGCGAGACCCAGCCGCCACCGCGGACCGCACCGAACCCCTGGTCGGACGAGGCCGTCCCGCAGCCCGTGGTGACCGTGCGGGCCGCCACCGAGGCGAGCCAGGGCGCGAACCACGACGAGGACGACGACTGGGAACCGGCGGGGACGGCGGGCACCCACGCGGGGCTGCCCCGCCGGGTCAGGCAGAAGAATCTGGCGCCGCAGCTGCGCAAGCGGCCCGCGCCGCCGCCGGCACCGGCCGGCGCGGGCACGTCCGAGGGCATCGCACGCTCGCCCGAGGAGGCACGCTCGCTGATGGCATCGATTCAGCAGGGATGGCGTCGCGGCCGCGCGACGGATGTGGGGGATGAGGGAAACCGATGATGCACAACACCGCGACCGGTGAGCTGAACTGGCTGCTCAACGACTTCGCCGAACGCGTGACGGCGGTACGGCAGGCGGTGATCCTCTCCCGGGACGGCCTGGCCGTGGCCGCCTCCAACGAACTGGCCCGCGAGGACGCCGAGCACCTGTCCGCGCTCGCCTCGGGCGTGCAGAGCCTCGCCCGCGGCGCCGGCCGGCACTTCGCCGGCGGGAACGTCCGGCAGACCATCATCGAGATGGACGCGCTGCTGCTGTTCGTGACGGCCGCGGGCGACGGCACCTGCCTCGCCGTCATCGCCGAGGCCGAGGCCGACGCCGGGCTCGTCGCCTACGAGATGGCGGTGCTGGTCAAGCGGGTCGGGCAGCACCTGCAGGCGAGTCCGAGGTTCGGCGCGCAGGCGGCCGCCGAGGAGTTCGGGGGCGCCGGGGGGACCGCGCCGCGGGGCCGGTGACCACCGATGACCCCCTCGGCAGAGCGGTGGCTGGACCGGGACGCCGGTCCGGTCGTGCGTCCGTACGCGATGACCCGGGGCCGGACCCGTCCGGACGGCGCCGGCTTCGAGCTGATCGCGGTGGTGGCAGCCACCGGCGTCCCGGCCGGTGACCGGCTGCGCTACAGCCCCGACCACGCACGGGTGCTGCGCCGCTGCGCGACGCCCGTCCCGGTCGTCGACCTGGCCGCCGACCTGGGGCTGCCCATCGGCGTCGTCCGGGTGCTGCTCGGCGACCTGCGGGACGAGGGCCTCGTCGCGGTGGTCGCCGAGGCGCAGCCCGCCGCGCCGGGCCGCCGTCCGCCGAGCGGCGTGCTGAGGGAGGTGCTCAATGGTCTCCGCGCACTATGAGGGCGTGGGCCTCGCGTCCCGCCCGCCGGTCACCACGAAGATCCTGATCGCGGGCGGGTTCGGGGCCGGCAAGACCACGATGGTCGGCTCGATCAGCGAGATCAGGCCGCTGCACACCGAGGAGCCGCTGACCGACCGCGGCGTCGGGGTGGACGACGTGTCCGGCGTCGGCGCGAAGTCGACCACGACCGTCGCGATGGACTTCGGCCGCATCACGCTGTCGGACCAGCTGCTGCTCTACCTGTTCGGCACGCCCGGCCAGGAGCGGTTCTGGTTCATGTGGGACGAGCTGGCGGCGGGCGCGATCGGCGCCGTGGTGATCGCCGACACGCGCCGGCTGACGGCCAGCTTCCCCGCCATCGACTACTTCGAGCGCCGGGACCTCCCGTTCGTGGTCGCGGTGAACTGCTTCGACGGGGTGCGCACGCACCGGCCCGCCGACATCGCGATCGCGCTCGACCTCGATCCGGGCGTCCCGGTGGTCCTGTGCGACGTCCGCCGCCGCGAGTCGTCCAAGGAGGTGCTCGTCGCGCTGATGGAGCACGTGCTGAGCTGGCCCGACGCCGGGCCCGACGCCGGGCCGGACGATCAGGCGGCGGCCGGCGGCGAGCGGATGCCCGATCATCGTGAAGCCGCGACGTAGTAGGCTCCCGCACACCCCCGTACTCCACGCATCGGGAGGTTTCCCCCGCATGTTCCACCCCCCAATGCCGGACCGTCCAGCGCAGGAGGACGAGCGAGTGAGCAGGGTCCGCCAGCCGTGACGGCCCGCGGTTTCTCCTCCATCCGCGCGAGGATCACCCTGCTGGTCCTCGTGCCGCTGATGGCGCTCGCCTCGCTGTGGGTGTTCCTCACCGGCATCACCTACGGCGAGGCGCACCAGCTGCTGCAGAGCCGCCAGTTCCAGCAGAAGACGGTGCTGCCCACGCAGCGGCTCGTCGACGCGCTGCAGAAGGAGCGGCGCCTGTCGATGGCCGCGCTCGGCGGCGCCCGCAGCGACCCCGGCGGGATGCGGACCCAGCGGGAGGCGACCGACGCGGCGAGCGCGGAGGTCCGCGCGGGGGCCCGCGACGGCGGGCTGCGGGGCGCGATCCAGCCCGAGGTCGTCCGGAAGCTGGACGACCTCGTGGGCAGGCTCGGCACGGTGACGTCGATCCGGCGCGCGGTGGACGAGCGGACCGGTTCGCGCACCGCGGTGCTGCGCGAGTACAGCGAGGTCGTCGACGCCGCCTTCGCGGTCTACAGCTCGACCACGCCCGCGGACGGGTCCATCACCGCGAGCGCCCGCACGCTCACCTCGTTCGGGCTGGCCCGCGAGTTCATGTCCCGCGAGGACGCCCTGCTGACGGGGGCGCTCGCCGCGGGCCGCATCACCGGCGCCGAGCGCGCCCAGTTCGCCAAGCTCGTCGGGGCGCACCACACGATGCACGAGGTCAACGCCCGCGACCTGCCCGCCGCCGACCGCGCCCGCTACGACCGGCTGATGGCCTCGCCCGACTTCATGCGGATGATGAAGCTGGAGGACCAGGTCATCGCCGGGGCCGAGCCGCCGCGGGCCGCGGCGCGCAGGACCCGCGCCGGCGGGACGGCCGCGACGACGCCGGCGCACGGCCAGAGCACGCAGCAGGGCGTCCAGCAGGGCGCGCAGCGGCAGAAGACGCAGGCCGCCCGCGGTGTCACCGTCATCGAGCCCTCCGTGTGGCGGTCCACGGCCGACACCGCCAACGGCCGGCTGTACGACCTGGAGAACCGGATCCTCGACGAGCTCGTCGACCGCGGCCAGCACATCGCGATCGGCGCGTTCACCCGGCTCGGCCTCGCCGGCGGCGTCGGGCTCATCGCGATCGTGCTGTCGTCCGTCATCGCGGTCCGCGTCTCGCGGCGGCTGGTGCGCGAATGCCGGACGCTCGCGGGCGGCGTCGTGGACTTCACCCAGAATCGGCTGCCGAGGCTCGCCGAGCAGATCATCGCCGGGCGCCCGGCCGAGCCGGAGCCGCCGGGGCTCGACTACCGCATCACCGAGATCCGGCAGATCGCCGAGTCGTTCGACCGCGCCCGCGGGGCGGTGCTGGTCGCCGCCGAGGGCGAGGTCGCGGCGCGGCGCGGCATCAGCGAGGTGTTCGTCAACCTCGCGCGCCGCAACCAGGCGCTGCTGCACCGGCAGCTCAGCCTGCTGGACACGATGGAGCGCCGCACCGAGGACCCGTCGGAGCTGTCGGACCTGTTCCGCCTCGACCACCTCGCGACCCGCATGCGGCGGCACGCCGAGGGCCTGGTCATCCTCGCCGGCAAGAGCGCCGGGCGCGGCTGGCGCCGTCCCGTCCCGCTGGTGGACGTGGTGCGCGGCGCGGTCGCCGAGGTCGAGGACTACCCGCGCGTCCGGGTGCAGCCGCTGCCGCGCGTCGCGCTGCTCGGCTCCGCCGTCGCCGACGTCATCCACCTGCTCGCCGAGGTGGTGGAGAACGCCACCACGTTCTCCCCGCCGCAGTCGCCGGTGCGGGTGACCGGGCAGGCCGTCGCGAGCGGGTTCGCGATCGAGGTGGAGGACCGCGGCCTCGGGATGACCGAGGAGGCGCTGCGCGCCGCGAACGAGCGGCTCGCGAACCCGCCCGAGTTCGACCCGTCCGACAGCGCGCAGCTCGGCCTGTTCGTCGTGGCGCGGCTGGCCGAGCGGCACGGCATCACGGTCACGCTGCGGCCCTCCCCGTACGGCGGGACGACCGCGATCGCGCTGATCCCCGGCTCGCTCATCGTGGAGGGCGCCGACCCGGAGCCGGCGGTGCGCCGCCCGACCGGGCCGATGCGGGCGCTGCCGGACCAGGCCGCCGCGCTGGCGGCGTCCGCGCGCCCGGCGGTCGAGTCCGGCCGGTCCGGATCGGGCGGCGTCGTCCGGCTGGTCGCCGAGCCGGCCGGACCGGAGCCGCGGCGGCCCGCAGCGCCGCCGGAGCCGCGGCCCGCGCCGCCGCCTCCGCCCGCGGACGCGCCCCCGGCGGCACCGCCGAAGGAGGGCGAGCTGCCCAAGCGCAGGCGGCAGACGCACCTGGCGCCGCAGCTCAAGGAGCGGGTGGACGCGCACCTCGCCGCCCGCGGCCAGACCCCGCCGGAGCCGTCCCCGCCGCCCGCGCCGCCCGCACCGGAACCGTCGATGCCGCTCGCGGCGCCCGTCCCCATGGACGAGCCCCCGCCGCCCGGCGAGCCCCCCGGGACCGTTCCGACGGACGCGGGCGGGAGCACGGGTGCGAGCGCGGGCGATGACCCGACGCGCACCGCCGAGTCGATGCGATCGATGCTGTCCGCCATGCAGGCCGGCTGGCAGCGCGGCAGGCAGGAGGCGGCCGAAGGACGGGCACCGGGCTCGGCGGAGGCCGCGCGACACCCGGGCGACCAGCATCCAGGCGACCAGCATCCAGGCGACCAGCATCCAGGTGACCCGTATTCAGGCGACCAGGAGGACGACACCCCATGACACATGCCCAGCACTCCGGCGCGGAGGTCCCGGGCGGAGCCGGTGGCGACCTGAACTGGCTGCTCGACAGCCTGGTCCAGCGGGTCGCCGCGGTGCAGAACGCGGTGGTGCTGTCCAGCGACGGGCTGAAGATGGCCGCGTCCCGGGGCCTCGCCGGGGAGGAGTCCGACCACCTCGCCGCGGTGGCCGCCAGCTTCCAGAGCCTCGCGCGCGGGGCCGGGGAGTCGTTCGGCGGCGGCCCCGTCCGGCAGACCATCGTGGAGATGGAGTCGTCGTTCCTGTTCGTCACCGCCGCCGGGCGCGGCGCGTGCCTGGCGGTGCTGGCCGCCGCCGACGCAGACCTCGGGATCATCGCCTACGAGATGGCGATGCTGGTCACCCGGGTCGGGCAGCACCTGTCCGCCGACCCGCGGGTGGCCGCGGCCGAACCGGGCGGCGCGTGAGGTGGGCGGCACGGCCTGGTACGACGACGCTGCGGGGCCCGTGGTCCGCCCGTACGCGCTGACCGGAGGCCGGACGCACTACGGCGGCGACGAGTTCGACCTGGTCGCGCTGATCGCCGTCGCGGACCCGCCGGAGCCCGCGGACGACGCGCTGCCCGCGGCGCCCTGGGAGCCGGAGCCGGAACATGACATGATCCTGGAGCTTTGCCGCACCCCGTTGTCGGTAGCCGAGATAGCGTCGGATCTGGAACTCCCCCTCGGGGTGGTCCGTGTCCTGCTCGGTGATCTGCTCGACCACTCGCTGATTCAGGTCCGGCGTCCCGCGCCGGTGGCGCAGTTCCCCAGCGAGCGCGTACTCAAGGAAGTGATCGATGGAATCCGTGCGCTCTGACGCGGCCGCCCAGCAGGGCGAGTCCGCGCTGACGGTGAAGATCCTCGTGGCCGGTGGTTTCGGCGTCGGCAAGACCACCCTGGTGAGCGCGGTCAGCGAGATCCGTCCGCTGCGCACCGAGGAGGCGCTGACCGAGAAGAGCATCGGGATCGACGACACCAGCGCCGTCGCGAACAAGACGACGACGACCGTGGCGATGGACTTCGGCCGCATCACGCTGCCGAACGGCCTCGTCCTGTTCGTCTTCGGCACCCCCGGCCAGGACCGCTTCTGGTTCATGTGGGACGAACTGGCCAAGGGCGCCCTCGGCGCCGTCGTCCTGGTCGACACCCGGCGGCTGGCCGACTGCTTCGCCTCGGTCGACTACTTCGAACGGCGCGGCGTCCCGTTCATCATCGGCGTCAACCAGTTCGACGGCGGCGGCCAGCACTCCGCCGACCAGGTCCGCGACGCCCTCGACCTCCCCGCGGACGTGCCCGTGATCAACTGCGACGTGCGCGACCGCGAGGACGCCAAGCGCGTGCTGATCGCGCTGGTGGAGCACATCATGCGGACCATGAGCGGCCGCCAGGCGGTCAGCTACTAGGAACGGAGCCACCGACGGCCCGTACCCGCCGCGTTCGCGCGCGGTGGGTGCGGGCCGTTGCTTGTCCGTGGCTTTGTCCTCTGAGTGGGGAAAGTTTGGATGATCTAGGGAAAAGGTCTTCTCAAAGCGGCGAAAGCGGGTTACGGTCTCGGCCATGAGACCGGAGTCACAGCGGCTCCGGGGCCCGGACCGATCCCGAGAGGACGGCGTGATGCGCATGTCGGCTCGTCCGCAGAACGTGCATCAGGCACGGCTGCTGCGGCTGCTGCGGGACGAGGGGCCGCGCTCGCGCGCCGAGCTCGGGGACGTCGTGAAGCTGTCCCGCTCGAAGCTCGCGGTGGAGCTGGACCGGCTCGTCGAGCTGGGGCTCGTCGAGGGCGCCGGGCTCGCCGCGTCGCGGGGCGGGCGGCGGTCCGGGATCGTCCGGCTGTCGCCGAGCCTGCGGTTCGTCGCGTTCGACATCGGGGCGACCTCGATCGACGTCGCGGTGACCGACGGCGTGCTGGAGGTGCTCGGCCACGTCAGCGAGCAGTGCGACGTCCGGCAGGGCGCGACCGTGGTGCTGGAGCGGGCGCTCGACCTGCTCGGCAAGCTGCGCGACGAGGGCCTCATCCCGCAGGTGCACGGCACCGGCATCGGAGTGCCGGGGCCGGTCAGCTTCCGGGACGGCATGCCGGTCGTCCCGCCGATCATGCCCGGCTGGGACCGGTTCCCGGTGCGGGACGCGATCGGCCAGGAGCTCGGCTGCCCGGTGCTGGTCGACAACGACGTGAACCTCATGGCGCTCGGCGAGCTGCACGCGGGCCTCGCCCGGTCGGTCGAGGACTACCTGCTCGTGAAGATCGGCACCGGCATCGGCTGCGGGATCGTCGTCGGCGGCGCCATCTACCGCGGCGTGTCCGGCAGCGCCGGGGACATCGGCCACATCCGGGTCGACGACGACGGCCCGATCTGCGCGTGCGGGAACGCCGGGTGCCTGGAGGCGTTCTTCGGCGGCGCCGCCCTCGCGCGGGACGCCGAGGCGGCGGCCCGCTCGGGGGAGTCGCCCGTGCTCGCGGCGCTGCTGGAGACCCACGGGGCGCTGTCCGCCGAGCACGTCGGTGAGGCGGCCGCCGCGGGCGACCCGGGCGCGGTGCGCATCATCCGGGAGGGCGGCCGGCACGTCGGGCAGGTGCTCGCCGGGCTGGTCAGCTTCTTCAACCCAGGGCTCGTCATCATCGCGGGCGGCGTCGCGGGGCTCGGGCACACGCTGCTCGCCGAGATCCGCAGCGTCGTCTACCGCCGGTCCGCGCCGCTCGCGACCGGCAACCTGCCGATCGTGCTGTCCGAGCTCGCCGGCGCCGCCGGCGTGGTCGGCGGCGCCCGGCTCATCAGCGACCACGTCTTCTCCGCGTCCTGAGGAGGCCGCACAGATGGAACCGCTGCTGCGGATGCGCGGCATCGTCAAGCAGTTCCCCGGCGTCCGCGCGCTGGACGGCGTCGACCTCGACGTCCTGCCGGGCGAGGTGCACTGCCTGCTCGGGCAGAACGGCGCCGGGAAGTCCACGCTCATCAAGGTGCTCGCCGGTGCGCACCAGCCCGACGAGGGCGAGATCGTCTTCGCCGGGGAGCCGGTGCGGCTCGCCGGGCCGACCGCCGCGATGCGGGCCGGCATCGCGACCATCTACCAGGAGCTCGACCTGGTGGACGGCCTGTCGGTCGCCGAGAACGTCTTCCTCGGGCACGAGAAGGCGCGGCTCGGGTTCACCCGGCGCGGGGACGCCGAGCGGGCCGCGCGCGAGCTGCTCGGCCGGCTCGGGCACGGCGAGATCCCGCCGCGCCGTGAGGTCGGCCGGCTGCCGGCGGCGGGCAAGCAGGTCGTCAGCATGGCCCGCGCCCTGTCGCACGACGCCCGGCTGATCGTGATGGACGAGCCGTCCGCCGCGCTCGCGCACGACGAGGTCGGGAACCTGTTCCGCATCATCCGGGAGCTGACCGCCGCGGGCGTCGCGGTCGTCTACATCTCGCACCGGCTGGCGGAGATCCGCGAGATCGGCGACCGGGTGACCGTCCTCAAGGACGGCCGCACCGTGGCGGTCGGGCTCCCGGCGAAGACCACCTCCACCGACGAGATCGTGTCGCTGATGACCGGGCGGGACGTCGAGTACGTGTTCCCGGAGCGGCCCGAGGCGGCCGGCGACCCGGCCGAGGTGCTGCGGGTGGAGGGGCTGACGCTGCCGGGCGCGTTCGAGGACGTGTCGCTCACCGTCCGCGCCGGCGAGATCGTCGGGCTGGCCGGGCTCGTCGGGTCGGGCCGCTCGGAGATCCTGGAGACGGTCTACGGCGCCCGCCGCGCCGCGCGGGGCCGGGTGCTGGTGGACGGGCGCCCCGTCCGCCCCGGCGACACCGGCGCGGCGGTGCGGCGCGGCATGGGCATGGCGCCGGAGGAGCGCAAGAGCCAGGCGCTGCTGCTGAACGAGACCGTCGCCGGGAACGTCACCGTCGCCGGGCTGTCGCGCTACGCCCGGCTCGGCTGGCTCGACCGGCGCCGCGAGGTCGCGGACGTGCGCCGCCAGATCGAGGCGCTCGACATCCGGCCGCCCGACCCGTCGCGGCCCGTCGTGACGCTGTCGGGCGGCAACCAGCAGAAGGTCGTCCTCGCCCGGTGGCTGCTCGACGCGGCGAGCCTGCGGCTGCTGATCCTGGACGAGCCGACCCGCGGCGTGGACGTCGGCGCCCGCGCCGAGTTGTACGCGGTGATCCGGGAGCTGGCCGCGCGCGGGATCGGGGTGCTGCTGGTGTCCAGCGAGGTCCCCGAGGTGCTCGGGCTCGCCGACCGGGTCCTGGTCGTCCGGGAGGGGCGGGTCGTGCACACCGGCGACGCCCGCGACCTCGACGAGGGCACCGTGCTGAACATGATCATGGAAGGGAGTGCCCTGTGACCGAGACCCGTCATTCCGAGGGGCCGACCCCCCAGAAGGACACGGCCGGGGCGGCGCCGAAAAAGGCGGCGGCGGCCGGCGGGCTGCGGCTGCCGTTCGCGCGGGGCGCCGCCGTGGGGACCCGCGAGGTCCACCATCTCGGCCTCGTCGCCGCGCTGGTGCTGCTCGCGGTCGTCGGCCTGGTGACCGAACCGGACAACTTCGCGACGTCCGGGAACATCATCGGCATCCTCGCGCTCGCCGCCACCATCGGCGTGATCACCGTCGGCCAGACCTTCGTGATCATCGGCGGCGGGATCGACCTGTCGGTCGGATCGGTCATGGCCCTCGCCTCCGTCTGGGCGACGACGGTCGCGACGCAGTCCTACGGGCCGGTCGTGATGGCGCTGTGCGCGATCCTCGTCGGGACGGGCACGGGCGTCGTGACCGGCCTGCTGATCTCCTACGGGCGGATGGTCCCGTTCATCGCGACGCTCGCGATGCTCGTCGCCGCGCGGGGCCTCGCGCAGCGGATGTCGGACCGCAAGACCCAGCTCGTCCGGACGGAGAACGACGCGATCGTCTCGCTGTCCACCACCAAGGTGCTCGGGGTCCCGCTCGTCGTCTACATCTTCGCGGCGGTCGCGGTCGCCGGGTGGGTGCTGCTCAACCGCACCACGTTCGGCCGCCGGACGTTCGCCGTCGGCGGCAACCCGGAGGCGGCGCGGCTCGCCGGCATCGACGTCCGCCGGCACACCCTGCTGCTGTACGCGCTGTCCGGGTTCTGCTGCGGCGTCGCGGCGCTCATCATCATGGCGCGCACCACCACGGGCTCCAGCACCCACGGAGACCTGTACGAACTCGACGCGATCGCCGCCGTCATCATCGGCGGGACGCTGCTCACCGGCGGGCGCGGCACCGTCGTCGGGTCGATCCTCGGCGTGCTGATCTTCACCGTCATCACCAACCTGTTCATCCTGAACGGCCTGCAGACCAGCGACCAGCTCATCGCCAAGGGCGTGATCATCGGGATCGCCGTGCTGCTGCAGCGCCGCGGGCTCCGCTCGCCCACCTGACCCGTCCACCACCCCCCAAGTCCAGCGCCGCGCGCAGCGGGGACGCGCGCGGCGGGGGACGCCCCATCCCTTCACCAGGAGCACGTCATGCGTGATCAGAACCCTCGTCCCAGCCGCAGAGGCGTCCTGTTCGGCGGCGCCGTCGTCGCGGCCGGCACCCTCGCCGCCGCCTGCACCAGCAACAGCGAGAAGGACGACCCCGCGCCCGCCGCGCAGGCCGGGGCGCTCGCCGGCGACAACGACAAGCCGGGCAAGCAGGTCACCATCGGGTTCTCCGCGCCCGCCGCCGACCACGGCTGGATCGCGGCGATCGCGAAGAACGCCGAGGCGCAGGCCAAGAAGTACACCGACGTCACGTTCAAGCCGGTCGAGCCGACCAACGACATCAACCAGCAGATCTCCGCCGTCGAGACGCTGATCCGGGCGAAGGTCGACGTCCTGGTGATCCTGCCGAACGACGGCGAGCAGCTGAACCAGGTCGCCCACAAGGCGATGGACGCCGGCATCCCGGTCGTCAACCTCGACCGCGTCTTCCCCGACAAGCTGTCGTACCGGACGTGGGTCGGCGGCGACAACTACGGCATGGGCGTCTCCGCGGGCCACTACATCGGCAAGAAGCTGAAGGACAAGGGCGTCTCCAACCCGGTGATCGTGGAGATCCAGGGCATCGCGACGCTGCCGCTCACGCAGGACCGCAGCAAGGGCTTCGCGGACGCGCTGAAGTCCTACGGCTTCTCCGTCACCGCCAAGCAGGACGCGAAGTTCACCGTCGAGTCCGGCAACCAGGTCGCCACGAACCTCCTCCAGGCGCACAAGAAGATCGACGCGATGTGGAACCACGACGACGACCAGGGCGTCGGCGTGCTCGCCGCGATCAAGCAGTCCGGCCGCAAGGACTTCTTCATGGTCGGCGGCGCCGGGTCCGCCAACGCGATGCGGGAGATCAAGACGGGCGGCGGCGTGCTGGAGGCGACCGTCACCTACCCGCCGACGATGGCCGCGTCCGCGATCAAGCTCGGCCGGCTCATCGCGCAGGGCAAGGGCCTGACCGACCTGGTGGAGCTGCAGGTCCCGCAGTCGATCACGCTGGCGTCCGAGACGGTCACCAAGGACAACGTCGACACGTACATGCCGCTCGGTTTCGAGTCCTGAGCGACGGGGGCGCCGGTGCGCCCGCCTCCCGGGCGGGCGCGCCGGCCTTACAGAGAGGTGAGCTGAACATGACGACCGTCGGAGTCGGGATGGTCGGGTACGCGTTCATGGGGCGCGCCCACTCCCAGGCGTGGCGCAGCGTGGGGCCGTTCTTCGGGCCGCCGCTGACGCCCGTCATGGCGGCCCTCGCCGGACGTTCCGCCGACCGCGCCGGCGCCGCCGCGCGGTCGCTCGGCTGGGCGTCGGTGGAGACCGACTGGAAGGAGCTGCTCCGCCGCGACGACGTCCAGCTCGTCGACATCTGCACGCCGGGCGACAGCCACGCCGAGATCGCGGTCGCCGCGCTGGACGCAGGCAAGCACGTGCTGTGCGAGAAGCCGCTCGCCAACTCCGTCGCCGAGGCCGAGGCGATGGCCGCCGCCGCCGACCGGGCGCGCGAGCGCGGGATCCGGTCGATGGTCGGGTTCAACTACCGGCGCGTCCCGGCGGTCACCCTCGCGCGGAAGCTGGTGGACGAGGGGCGGATCGGGACCGTCCGGCACGTCCGGGCGCAGTACCTCCAGGACTGGCTGGCCGACCCGGAGTCCCCGTTCACCTGGCGGCTGGACCGCGAGCGGGCCGGGTCGGGGGCGCTCGGCGACATCGGCGCCCACATCATCGACACCGCGCAGTTCATCACCGGGCAGTCGCTCGTCGGGGTGTCGGCGCTGATGGACACGTTCGTCCCGGAACGTCCCGTGCCGGGCGGCGGCACCGCGCCGGTCACGGTCGACGACGCGGCCCTGTTCATCGGACGCACCTCCGGCGGCGCGCTCGCCACGTTCGAGGCCACCCGCTTCGCCACCGGCCGCAAGAACTCGCTGCGCATCGAGGTCAGCGGCTCGTCCGGCGCCCTGGCGTTCGACCTGGAATCGCTCAACGAACTCTGGTTCTACGACGGGACCGAGGACGGCGAGACCGCCGGGTTCCGCCGCATCGTCGTCACCGAGCCCGTCCACCCGTACGCGGGGCACTGGTGGCCGCCCGGCCACATCCTCGGTTACGAGCACACCTTCACCCACCAGATCGCCGACCTGCTCACCGCCATCGCGGACGGCACCGACCCGCGCCCGTCGTTCGCCGACGGCCTGCAGGTCCAGCGCGTCCTCGCCGCGGTCGCCGACAGCGCCGCGTCCCGCAACTGGGTCGACGTAGAGGGGAGCAACTAGCCATGGCACGACCGATCACCCTGTTCACCGGCCAATGGGCGGACCTGCCGTTCGAGGAGGTCTGCCGGCTCGCGTCCGGCTGGGGCTACGAGGGCCTGGAGATCGCCTGCTGGGGCGACCACTTCGAGGTCGACAAGGCCCTCGCCGACGACTCCTACATCCCGCGCAAGCTGGAGACGCTCGCCAAGCACGACCTGAAGGTGTGGGCGATCTCCAACCACCTCGTCGGCCAGGCCGTCTGCGACAACCCGGACGAACGCCACCAGGCGATCCTGCCGGAGCGGATCTGGGGCGACGGGGAGGCCGAGGGCGTCCGGCAGCGCGCCGCCGCCGAGATCAAGGACACCGCCCGCGCCGCCGCCGCACTGGGTGTCGACACGGTCGTCGGCTTCACCGGCTCCTCGATCTGGCACACGGTCGCGATGTTCCCTCCCACCCCCGACGCGATGGTGGAGCGCGGCTACGCCGACTTCGCCGAGCGCTGGAACCCGATCCTGGACGTGTTCGACGAGGTCGGCGTCCGGTTCGCGCACGAGGTCCACCCGAGCGAGATCGCCTACGACTACTGGACGACCGTCCGGACCCTGGAGGCGATCGGGCACCGTCCCGCGTTCGGGCTGAACTTCGACCCGTCCCACTTCGTCTGGCAGGAACTCGACCCGGTCGGCTTCCTGTTCGACTTCCGCGACCGGATCTACCACGTCGACTGCAAGGACACCAAGGTCCGGACGGGCGACGGCCGGCGCGGACGCCTCTCGTCCCACCTGCCGTGGGCGGACATGCGCCGCGGCTGGGACTTCATCTCCACCGGCCGCGGCGACGTCCCCTGGGAGGACGTGTTCCGCTCCCTGAACGCGATCGGCTACGACGGCCCGATCTCCGTCGAATGGGAAGACGCAGGCATGGACCGCCTCCAGGGCGCCCCAGAGGCCCTGGAGTTCGTCCGCGCCCTGAATGCGATGAAGCCGCCGGAAGGCGCCTTCGACGCCGCCTTCTCCTCCGACTGACCCCGTTGACCTGCGGCGTGTTGTTGTTATGAGGCCACGCATAACAACAACACGCCGCAACTCAACGTCGTCCGGGGCGGGATGCCGGGCCTCGCGGCGCAGCACCACACCTCGCTGAGGGAACTACGGCGCGGTTGATGGTGAGTGAGGCGTTCCGCGCTCCGGCGGGCGGGTGCGCCGGGCTTGGTCCAGCGCGGCTAGGACCGCTCCCAGCCGTCCGTCGAGCGGTCCATCGAGTTCCAGCACCGGGACGTCCTCCCAGGCCACCAGCGGGTCGGCGTGGACCAGTTCCGCCAGCGCGTCATTCATCCGCGATCGGAGTCCGGTCATCTCCGCAGCCGGCAGGACTCGCTCGGTCTCCGGCGTGATCAGCGTGATGACCAGCAGGTCGAGGCTCGCGAAAGCCGGCTGGAGCGCTGCGGCGTCGGCCTCCTCCGCGGGGTCCGCCCCGATCGCGGTCATATAGGCGAGATAGTCCAGCGGCGTCCGGTCGAAGACGATCCCGGCCAGCGGCGGCGAACTCAGGCTCTGCACCGAGCGCGCCAGGAGTGCCCGGTAATCCTCAAGCGAGGGCGGGAACCCGAACTCATACCCCTCCTCCTCAAGCAGGTAGTACGGTTCGTCCGCCGTCACGTGGCCGGGCATGCGCGCGCACAGCGCCCCGGCCAGCGTCGTCTTCCCGGTCCCGTGCGTCCCGGAGATCCCGACTCTCATCTGCGGCTCCTGCTCCTGTGGAGGCTGCCGCGGTGATCCTACGGCCGCCACGGAAGCCTGCGAGCCACGCATGACCTGATGGTGGGACCGCACCGCGGCCCGCCCTTCAGCCCATCCAGCCCCCACCGGTTTCGGGCCGGGCAGGCGGTCTGGCCGCGCTGCGAATGTCAGGGGAGGGCGCGGAAGTCGGTGAAGTCGAAGCCGGGGGAGACCACGCAGCTGACCAGGACCTCCTCGTCCCCGGCGGGACGTGCTGCCTGCCAGACGCCGGGTGGCACGACGGCCTGGGGGACCTGCCCGTTCGCCAGGTCGTCGCCGAGCGTCAGTGTGTGCGGGTTTCCGGACGGACGGTCGCCGTCGAGAAGCAGTGCGAGCGGGCCGCCCTTGTGCCACAGCCACATCTCGGCGGAGCGGACGGCGTGCCACATCGACTCCTCGCCCGGCGGCAGCAGGAAGTAGATGCCGGTCGCGCTCGCCCGCTCGCCCGGGTAGCCGTCCGGCGTGAAGGTCACGTCCGACCGCCACGTCTCCCGGTACCAGCCGCCCTCGGGATGCGGGAGCAGGTTGAGCGCCTCGGCCGTCGCGGGCCGTTCGAGGAGTGCGGCGTGCCGGCCGTCCGGGCCGCGTCGCAGGTAGCGGACGTGGGACGCCGTCGTCATGTCGATCGTTCCCCGGCCCGGCACCGGGCCGGGCGCCGGGTCCAGCGTGACCGCGACGACCTGCCCGCCGCCGGGGAACGCGTCGTCGGCGACGGCGAGCGCGGCCTCCTCCGGCGCCCACACCGCCCCCGCGTCCGAGAGGACGAATCGCGGCCCGGCCGCGGTCCGCCAGGCGTCGAGCGTCGTGAGCAGCAGCATGCGTCGAGCCTAGACGGTCAGGACGATCTTGCCCGTGACCCGGCCGGTGTCGCCGCGCTCGTGCGCCTTCGCGGCGTCCTCCAGGGGGAAGACGGAGTCGATCTCGGCGCGCAGTATCCCGGCCTCGGCGAGCGCGGCGATCTGGGTCATCGCGTGATGGTCGGGTTCGACCAGCATGCTCTCCGTCCGGACGCCGTCCGCAGCGACATCGGCGAGATTGCTGAGCACCAGCGACACGAGCACGCCGCCGGGGCGCAGGACGCGCAGCGAACGCGGACCGTAGTCGCCGCCGATCGTGTCGATCACGATGTCGACGTCCTTCACGGCCTCGGCGAAGTCGACGCCGCGGTAGTCGATCGGCTCGTCCACGCCGAGGTCGCGCAGGAACTGGTGCTTGCCCGCGCTGGCCGTCCCGAGCACGTACGCGCCGCCCGCCTTGGCGATCTGCACGGCCAGGTGCCCGACGCCGCCCGCCGCCGCGTGGATCAGCACCCGCTGCCCCTCGCGCAGGCCGGCCGTGTCGATGAGCGCCTGCCATGCGGTCAGCGCGGCCAGCGGCAGCGCCCCCGCCTGCACGTGGTCGATGGCGGACGGCTTCGCCGCGAACGTCCGGGACGCCGCCGTCACGTACTCGGCGTGCGATCCGACCCCGAAGGGATACGGCAGCATCCCGAAGACCTCGTCGCCGGGCTTGTGGAGCGTCACGCCGATCCCGACCTTCTCCACCACACCGGACACGTCCCATCCGAGGGTGAACGGCGGCCGGCCGAGGAACCCGCCGCCCGCCCGATGCTTCCAGTCGGTCGGGTTCACCCCGGCCGCCCGCACCCGCACGAGCACCTCCGTCGGCCCCGGCTCCGGCCGCTCGACCTCGACCACCTTGAGCACCTCAGGCCCGCCCAAAACGTCCTGCCGGACCGCCCGCATCATCTCCACCATCCGGGACCTCCTCCATCGTTAATGCCGCCGCTGACCACCCTTCCCCAACCCCGCCGTCCGAACGACCGGCAAGATCGTCAATTTCCGCAAGAATCGCGCCATCCGGCATCTGGCCGGACGGCGGTGTCGTGTTCGGCGGACGATGTGCGCTTCGTGCGAGAACGGTGCCAGCCGTGCGGCGATGTCCTTGGCCGTGCCGGTCAGGTCATGACAGGGCCGCAGCGGGTCCCCGGTGGAGGAGACGAACCAGGGCACGCCGCCCACCCCGGCCTTGACGTGGACGCTTTCGCCGATCTGTGGAAGGTCGGGGGAGAAGACGTGCAGCAGGACGGGGATGCGCTCGTACCGGGGCCGTGTCGACCAGCCTGCCGCGTCGAGTTCGACGGCGAGGGCGTCGAGGTACTGCGCGGCGTTCACACGTCCCGCCAGACGACGGCGCCGGTCGCCTCGTCCCGCCACGCTTCGGCGACGGTCTTGAGGTGGATGTAGCGGACGCGGCCGAGCGGGTCGAGTGCGACCCGGCGTACCGACCCCTGCCCGTCGGGTCCGCCCTCACGAAGCACGCGGTGGAGATGCTGCATTGCGGCGTCCCGGTTGTCGGTTACCCCGGACCACCCGGCGTCCTGGCCTCGGACGTCCCAGACGAAGATCTTGCGCGGTTTCCGCGCGGCCGTCGGCTCGCTCACCGTGTCACCTGCGACATGGTCACCCTGATCTGGGAAGCCGCCGCGTCCAGTTCATTCGCGGGACGGATCAGCGCGCCGGTGCGGACGTCGTAGAACCACCACTGCCCGTCGCGGTAGCGGCATCCGATCGTGGCCGCACGACCGGGAACCTTGTGCGGAATGACGTTGAGGACGGGGTAGCCGTCGATAGAGGTGAAGGCCGTCAGCAGCCCCGCGACCCGGACGAACCTCTCGTTGAGCCGGACCAGGAACGTGATCCGCTCCCGCTGCGGCATCGGCGCCCCAGGCCGCCGCGCAGCCTTCGGCTCAGAAGGAGGCGACGGAAGAACACGCCCTCCGGGCTGCCGCTCGTGCACACCCATCCGGTCACGCCCCGCGAATCTGGCGGCGGACGAATTGGTCGGCGAGTTTCATGATCGACCTCATTGCGTGGGGGAATTGCCGTACGGCCCACAATCCTTGGTCGACTCGATTACGCTCGGCTATGGCTTCGTCTCCACAAGTGATCAGGTGACCGCACAAAGCCCTGTGTAGAACGGGAGGATACTCATGCAGCCCCCGCACCCCTCGGAATCGGCCCGAGCATTCTTCGCCTTTCACCTCAAGCGTCACCGTGAAGGAAAAGGCTGGTCACAGCCCGCCCTTGGGGCAAAAATCCACATATCGGGCAGCATGGTCAGCGGCATCGAACTCTGCACCCGCCGCCCGACGCTGAAGGTCTGCCAGAAGCTGGACGAGGTCTTCGGCCTGAGTCAGTTTTTCGAGGCCCTCTACCCCCGCGTCGTCGAAGAGACCGGCCTCCCCGCAGGCTTCCCCGAGTTCGCTGACGCCGAAGCTGCGGCGGGCATGATGAAGTTGTACGAGAGCTTCGTCATCACGGGCATCTTCCAGACGGAAGACTATGCGCGGGCCGTCCTGCGGGCGGGTCAGCAGCCAGACAAGCTCGAACGCCTCGTCGCGGCTCGGATGGAACGACAAGAGATCTTGCGGCGAGAGGTCCCGCCCGTCGTGACCGCACTCCTCGATGCTTCTGTACTGCGTCGGCGGTTCGGTGGCCGTGAGGTCATGCGTGCTGAACTCGAACATCTGCTGACGCTGGCGGAGTGGCCCCACATCCACATCCACGTGGTTCCGGAGGACGCCGAGCTGTGCCCAGAGGGCTCCTTCACGATCTTGTCCTCGATGGGAGAGCCGGACGCTGCTTATGCCGAGATGGCGGGTGGACGCGGCCGTCTGATCGACGATGACGGATATATCGCCGAACTTGGCGTATTGTTCGAACTGATCAGATCCAAGGCGTTGAACGCCGAGGACTCGCAGGCCGCAATCCGCAAGGCGTTGGAGGAATTGTGAAGGTGACCGACTTCTCGTCCGCCCACTGGCGTAAGAGCAGCCGCAGCGGCGGGCAGAGCGGCCAGTGTGTGGAGGTCGCGAAGGCGTCCGGGCTCGTCGGTGTCCGCGACAGCAAGTCTCCGGAGGGTGGTCACCTCGTGCTGGACCGTGCCGCGGTCTCTGCCCTGCTCGCCCAGGTGAAGGCGGGCGACCTCGATCTTTGATCGGTCGCGCACCCGCATGCACCGGTCGGTGATGTGCTCCTTGTAGTCATGCTGGGTGCTCTCGTCCGGCGGCTGCGGGGCCTTCGGGGTCAGTCCATTTCGGAGAGGCGGGCTGGGTCGAAGGTGATGGGGTAGGGGCGGTCCAGGGTGAGGGTTTCGCCGGAGCGGGCCTTGCCTGTTACCTCGTAGTGGTCATCTTTCAACTCCAGCAGGGTGATGGTGGGGCGGGGTTCCAGGTCGATCAGCCAGTAGTGCGGGATGCCGGTTGCGGCGTACTCGTCCACCTTGCGGACGCGGTCTATCTGCTCGTTGACCGTGCGGGGGGTGACTACCTCGGCTACCAGGATGAGGTCGGGGCCGTAGTAGGTGCGGGTCTGGCGTTCCAGGGCGGCGCGGGCCACGTCGCGGGCCACGGCGAAGACGTCGGGCTTGCGGATGCCGGACGGCGTCGTCACGTCCTGCGGGGCACCGGCGATGTGGACGTCGGCGTCCGCCTGGCGGGCCGCGTCCTTCAGGATCGTCTTCAGCTGTTCCGCCGCGTGGTCGTGCCACAGGTCGCCCGGTAGCTCGTTCAGCCAGCCGTCGGCGAGTTCGTAGCGGCGGCCCTCCTCCGGAAGCGCGTCCAGGTCGTACAGCGTGTACGGGCCGTGCGCCCGGCCGACCGTCCCGCCCATGGATCGTCCCCCCTCACCTCGATCTACGGGCTGCTTCGAACTTAGCGGACGGGCGTCCGAAAGGCCGGTAAGCATGATCGCGCGGCGGGGATGCGGCCGAATGTCTCGAAAGCCGAGCGGGGGAGAGTTACGATGTATCGCGTCTTGACCCTCCATGAGGTGGAGGGGGCAGGCTGCGGAGGTCGGCCGGCCTCGAAGGGGAGAAGCGATGAGCGTCGAACAGCATCCCGCGCGCGCACTGCGCGCCTCGGACCGCGACCGCGACGAGATGCTCGTCCGGCTGCACACCGCGTTCGCCGAGGGACGGCTGAACGAACCCGAGCTGGACGAGCGCATCGACCTCGTCCTCGCCGCGCGTACTCATGACGAGCTGGGCGCCATCGCCGCCGATCTTCCGGCCGGCGGGTCCGTGCCGGTGCGTCCCGGCAGCGGGCCCGTGGGGCGGTTCCAGGTCGCCTACAAGAGCTCGGTGACGCGCGCCGGGCGGTGGCGGCTGCCCGAACGCTTCACGACGATCGTCTACAAGGGGTCCGGGACGATCGATCTGCGCGCCGCGGAATTGGACGGCCCCGTCACGGTCCTGCGGGTGCTCGCCTACAAGTCCGCGGTGGACATCATCGTGCCGTCCGGTATCCGCGTGGAAGCGGACGGTATAGGGGTCTCGGCCGAGGTCCACGGGGACCCGCCGGCGGGCGCGCCGGTCGTCCATGTGCGGGGTTATGCGTACAAGGGGGCCATCCGGGCGAAAGGTCTGATACGTCGCCCCTGAAGTGATAGAACGCTCCAGCGGCCCCATTGGCCGCCGTTCATGCGGATGTCGGTACACGGCGTCCCATGGCGCGATTTGATGGTGGTCCGACAGGACCGTGAAGGAGCGCGTGTGACGGCGAGGACCCCGGAGCAGGACGAGGCCCCGCGGACGGCCGAGGACGGACCGGCGGGCTCCCGCGAAGTCCGGCGACGGCTGACCTTCGGCGTCGCGGGCGACGTCGCCGGCCTGCGCGCGACCCTGTCGCCCTGGCAGCGCGCCTCCGAGGCATGGCGGGCGGCCGGGCTGAGCTGGGGCCACGGCGCCCCGCCCCGCGAGGCGGCCGAGCCGGCGGAGAGCCGTAACGCGAGCCGCAGCGCGAGCCGCAACGTGGTTCGGGTCGAGAGCCCGCCGGAGGAGACGAAGCCCGCCAAGTCCAAGTCCAAGCCCGCGGCGAAGAAGAAGCCGAAGGCCGCGAAGCCCGATCCCGGGGACGTGCTGGTCGCCGGGCCGCCGAAGCCCGCGCCGCAGCCGGCCGCGAAGCCGGTGCTGTGGCGGCGGCTCCGGGCCCGGGCGGCGGTCGGGGCCGGGCTCGTGCTGGTCGCCGCCGGGACGATCGTCGCGGTGTCGCAGCGCGCGGAGGCGCCGACCGAGCCGGACATCCAGGGCCCCGTCGCGGCGGACGAGCTGTTCGCCCTCGACCCGGCCGCCACCACCGACGGCCTCGTCCAGGACCTCACCACCATCACCTCCACGGGCTCGACGGTCGTCGCGGCGGGCACCGAGGGCGACGGCACGCCGGGACGGGCGCGGGCGCGCTTCCTGGTCTCCACTGACAGGGGCGGCAGCTGGAAGCTCGCGGAGGTCCGCACGCAGGACGGCTCGACACCCCCGGCCGGTGAGGCGCCGCAGCTCGTCACCGGCTGGACCGGCCACTGGGTGGCCCTCGGCCGTACCCCCGCCGGCGCCACGGTGGAGTGGACGAGCGAGAACGCCAAGACCTGGACGCGGCGTCCGGCCGGCGCGGGCTTCACACCGTCCGACCGGGTGAACGACCTGGTCTACACGGACCACGGCTTCCTCGCCGTGGGCACGTCGAAGGGCCGCGCCGTCACCTGGAGTTCCGGCGACGGCCGGACGTGGCAGCGTATCGACGGCCTCAAGGGGATCATCGGCCTCGACCATGTGGCGGTCGCCGGGAACGTCGTCCTGGCCCACGGCACCTACGCCAGGAAGGTCACCGCGAAGAAGGGCAAGAAGAAGGTCACCCGGACGGTCCGCGCCGACGGCATGTGGCGGTCGGTGGACGGCGGCCGGACGTGGACCGCCGCGAACGTCCCCCAGGCGCAGGGCTCCTACGGGCCCACGAAGGGCCTGACGGTGACCAGCGGCGGCTCGTTCGCGACCGTCCGCGAGGGCAGGCGGACGACCGGGCGCAAGAAGCATCGCAAGACCGCACGGTACGGGGTGCTGTTCACCTCGGCCGACGGCCAGAAGTGGCAGGTCGCGAGCCGCTTCGGCGGGTCCGGCATCGAGCGTTTCGACGGCACGGAGGGCGGCCTCGCCGTCATCGTGCGCGGCGCGAAGGGCACCCGCGCGATCCTGAACAGCGCCGATGGCCGCACCTGGGAGGCCGGCGGGAGCATTCCGGCGGGCGTGCGGATCAGCGGCCTGGCGGGTGTCGGCCTGGGCAAGGTCTCCGTCTCGGGATGGCAGGGCGACGACGCCTACCTGCACGGCGTCGACCTGCGCACCGTGCCGGGCGCCGTCCGCGCGGAACGCACGGTCGGGTCGCTGACCGCCGGCCCGGGGCTCGCGGTCGCGGCCGGCAGCACCAACGGCGGCGCCGCGATCTGGACGGCCCCCGACGGCGTCCAGTGGGCGCGGGCCCAGCTCCCCGCCACACCCGGACGGCTCGCGGACGCCGTGCACGGCACCGCCGGCTGGCTGGCCGTGGGCCGGGCGTCCGGCACGTCGCCCGCGCCGCTGGCGATGACCTCGCAGGACGGCCTCGCCTGGCAGAAGATCGCGTTCCCCGCCGGGCCGCCGCCGGTGGCCGCCGCCGCGGGACCGTCCGGCTACGTCGCGGTCGGGGACCGCTCGGCCTGGCGCTCCACCGACCTCCGGACCTGGACGCGCGCCCCCCTCGACGGCACCCCGGCCGACGTGACCGCGGCGGGCAAGACGTACGTGGCGGTCGGCGCCCGCGGCAAGGCGCCCGCCATCTGGACGTCACCGGACGCCGCGAAGTGGACGCCGGCCAAGCTGCCGCCGGGCTTCACCGCACCGCTCACCCAGGTCGCCGCCCGCGGCGGCACCCTCGTCGCGATCTCGGCGGGCGCCGTCGCGCTGGTGTCCACCGACGCGGGCGCGACGTGGACGCAGCGCAACGTCGGCCCCGGCCTGACCGCCACGGCCATCGCGTCGACCCCGCAGGGCTTCATCCTGACCGCGGGCACGAAGAGCGACGCGGCCGTCCTGGCGTCCGCCGACGGGACGACCTGGCGCCGCCTCGACGTCGGCGGGCTCACCGGCCCCGGCGACCAGCGGCTCGCCACGCTGGCCACCATGGGCGCGAACGTGCTCGCCACGGGCACCGACGACGGAGCACCGACCTTCTGGCGCGCCCCGGTCCCGAAGTAGGGAGACGTCAGACTAGGTCAGCCGTTGCAGCCGCAGGAGCAGCCCTTCGGGCACGAGCATCCGCCGCCATGTCCGCAACTGCAGTCTTTTTTCGTCATGAGCGGAACGTAACCTCTGGGGCACTGTGCGGTCTATGACCGGAACGCGATGTGCATCTGTCGTGGCGGACACGGGCCGTCCCGTGGCGGGGACTGGGGACGGCCCGCGCCCAGTTCGGGGGGTCAGAAGTTGATGTGGAAGTCGACGCCCAGCAGGACGAGGACCCACAGGAATATGGCCAGCAGGGCGCTGACGATGCGCTCGACGAGGCCCTCGTCGATGTAGCCGCGGTCCCAGGCGATGAACACGCCGATGACGAGGTAGATGAGCGTGAGCAGGCTGATGTGCGGTCTATATCGGGTCGCCATGGACGGCGTCTCCTCCGGATGGGGGGTGTGACGATCCGTCGCTGCCCCGCCGCACGCGGGAAAAACACCGGTGGCATTCCAGGACATGCCATGACGATCTTTTTGGTATCTCCCAAATCGGGGGAGCGGCCTACTTTCCGGACATGTCGATGCGGACCACGGCCGGGTCGCGCTCACCGGCCCGCGCGGCGAACTCCGCGCTGCGGTGCACGATGTCGAACTCGTGCCTGCGCTTGCTCAGCGACCGGCTGAGCAGGATGTGGTCGAGGTCCTCGGAGTTGCCCGCGGTCACCGCGGTGTAGCGGTCGCCAGCGGGCAGCCGCGCGGAGAGGTCGGTGAGCCCGGCGGTCGTGGTGAGGTTCTGGACGGGGATGGACGTCCCGCCCGTGTTGAGCCCGCCCGCGACGATCACGTTCGCGTTCGCGTCGGCCCTGCGGACCGAGTTCACGAAGCCCGCCACCGCGCGGGACTGCGCGTCGCGGCGCCACTCGGTGGGCCGGGACGGCGGCTGCCGCCGGCCGAACAGCGGGTCGTCGTCGCCGGTGCGCGGGTACCACCGGTTCGCGATGACGATGACGCGGCGGCCCTTCCAGGTCAGCTCCCCGGCGAGCGGCTTGTGCGTGCTCGCCCAGGCGGCGTCGCGGGGCGCGATCCGGCCGGGGCTCAGGGTCAGCGCGGCGGTGCCGCCGCGCCGGACGGCCTTGACCGCGGTGACGGCCGGGTCCGGCCGGTCGGGCGGCTCGTCCGGGACCGGCTCGCCCGGCGTGGGGCGGTCGACGAACGCCAGGCCCCGGTCGGTGCGGAAGAGGAACCCGGCCCGCTCGTTGGTGCCGTCCTCGCCGCCGTCGGCGTTGTCGCGCGGGTCGACCGAGCGCCAGTCGTAGGCGGGGCCGCCCGCCGCGCTGATCGCGGTGATCAGCTGTGCGACGGTCTGGTCGGTGGCGACGGTGCCGTCGTCGTCCGGGCCGCTGTTGTCGCCGACGCCGGTGACCGCGATGAGGTCGGGGGAGCGCAGGCCGTGCACGATGTCGTCGGCGAGCGCGGTGAAGCGGGCGGGCGGCGCGTCGGGGTTCAGGCCGTCCAGCCCGGCGGTGGCGACGGCCATCTCCCCGGCCCGCTGCGCGCGCGTCGCCTCCTGGCGCAGCCCGCCGGCCGTATGGCGCGGGGTCGCGGTGAGCAGCAGCTTGTAGTCGCCGTAGGAGTAGTCGAGGACGCCCTGGTTCGCGCCGGGCAGCCGGTCGCCGACGGTCAGGCCGGGCAGCGGTGCGAGCGCGTCGTCCAGGACGACCCGCTCGGGGTTCGGGTCGCGGTCGCGGAGCAGGATGCCGCCGCGCCTCGTCCGCACGGCGGCCCCGGCGCCGTTCGCGGGCAGCACCGGGAGTTCGCCGTACCGGGTCGGCCCGACCGCGACGGCGTCGCGGATCTCGATCCGCATCCCTTCGAGGGCCTCGTAGAAGTCGATGGCGTCGCGGCGGGGATCGAACGCGCCGCCCCGCTCGACGTTGCCGTGCCCGCGGTCGACCACGCTGCCGGGCGCCCGGAGCCCGCCCCGGCCGCCGAGGACGGCGGGCGGCGGCAGCGGCCGCCCGTGCGCGGCGACGGTGACGGCGGTGGCGTCGATCTCGGTGCGGCTCAGCCCGCCGGACTTCGCGCCGCCGGGCCGGAACTCGCCGACCCTGCCGTTCACCCGGACCGCGTCGCCGACGGCCGCGCCCGGCCGCTTCCCGGTGTAGACGAACACGCCCTCGGACGTCGCGGCCTTCTTGTCGGGGTGCGGGTCCTGCATCCAGAACCCGTTGCCGGTCAGCGCGGTGACGACGCCGGGGACCTGGGCGACCCCGCGCCCGTTCAGCGGGGAGATGTGCGCGGCGCCCTGGACGTCGCGGATGCGGACGGGCCGCGCCGCCGCCTGGGCCGGCACCGGGAGCAGTGGTGCGGCGAGCGCCGCGGCGGCCAGGACCGTCCCCAGACCGTTGATCACCCAAGGATGATACGGGCGGGGAGGGCCCGGCCGCGCCATGACGGGGGGAAAGCGGAGTCCTACTCCTCGATCGTCAGCGCGGCCTTCGGGCACGACCGCACCGCGTGCCGGACGCGGTCCTGCTCCTCCGGCGGGACGTCCGGCTGGAGGATCTGGAGCTCGTCGTCATCGTTCAGGTCGAAGACCTCCGGCGCGAGCCCGACGCACACGGCGTTCGCCTCGCACACCAGCGGGTCGACTCGTACTCTCATCGTCTGCTCCTTTGAGGATCAACCGTCACCGCCAATTTACCGAACCGAGTTCGGAACGGGCCGCTCGCCCCCGAAAGTAGAACACGTTCCAGTCTGGCTGGGCAAGACTCGGGTCTCACCGCGCGGAGACCGGATAGTAGGGTGCCCCGACGGAGGAGAGCGATGACCCACACCAAGGCGTCCACCGAACCGGGGACGACCGCCCAGACCACCCCCGCGATGCCCGCGGACCTGCGGCGCGCGGCGCGCATGGCCAAGGGCTTCATGCCGGAGGACGAGGGCCGCGCCCTGTACGAGGCGGCGCTGGACTACGGGGCCCGCCTCGCGTCGGCGGGGCCCATGCTCGAGGTCGGCACGTACTGCGGCAAGTCCGCCGTCTACCTGGGGGCCGCGGCGAGGGCGGCGGGGACGGTCCTGGTCACCGTCGACCACCACCACGGCTCGGAGGAGAACCAGGCGGGCTGGGAGTACCACGACCCGTCCCTGGTCGACCCGAGCACCGGCCGGATGGACACGCTGCCCGTGTTCCGCAAGACGATCGGCGCCGCCGGCCTGGAGGACGAGGTCGTCGCCATCGTCGGCCAGTCGCGCACCGTGTCGGCCTTCTGGCGGACGCCCCTGGCGCTGCTGTTCATCGACGGCGGGCACGCCGAGGAGCACGCGCAGGCCGACTATGAGGGCTGGGCCCCGCACGTCGCCCTGGGCGGGGCCCTCGCCATCCACGACGTCTTCCCCGACCCGAAGGACGGCGGCCAGGCCCCCTACCACCTCTACCTGCGCGCCCTGGGGAGCGGCGCGTTCGAGGAGCGCCGGACGGAGGGCTCCCTACGCGTCCTGGAACGCACCACGGACGCAGACCCCCTCCGTTGATCTGCGGCGTGTTGTTGTTTTGAGACCGCTGATAACAACAACACGCCGCAGATGAACGACTAGCGGGCTGCGACTAGGGCGCAGCCGCACGCCAGCGGGTCGGACGCCTCCGAGGGGCCCAGCGGCCGGCCCGCGATCTCCTTGAAGATCCGGGAGGCGGGGGTCGCGTCCGCCAGCGCGTCGGCCGCGAGGATCACCGCGGCCGCCGTGTAGGTGGACCGGTCCCCGGGGAAGTGCCGCTCGTTCTCGAACTGCCAGCCCGTCCAGTACGAGCCGTCCTCGTGCCGCAGGTGCTGGACGGTGGTGAACAGCTCCAGCGCCCGCTCGCGGTCGCCGGACGCGTCCAGCGCCAGCACCAGCTCGCAGCTCTCCGCCGCCGTCACCCACGGCTGGTCCGACACGCAGCGGCAGCCGAGGCCCGGCACGACGAAGGTGTCCCACTGCTCGCCGAACCGGCGCGCCGCGGCGGCGCCGCGCAGCGGGCCGCCGAGCACCGGGTAGTACCAGTCCATCGACCAGCGGGACTTGTCGGCGAACGCCTCCGGATGCGCGGCCACCACGTGCCCGAGCTGGTCGGCGGCCAGCTCCCACTCCGGCTGCGGCTCGCCGAGGTGCTCGGCCAGCGCGACCGCGCAGCGCAGCGACTGGTAGATCGACGAGCAGCCGGTCAGCAGCGCGTGGTCGGACGGCTCGCCGTCCGCCAGCCGGATCCAGATGATCTCCCCGCGCCGGGTCTGCAGCCCGAGCGTGAAGTCGATCGCCCGCCGCACCGCCGGCCACATGTGCCGCGCGAAGCCCTCGTCCCCGGTCGCCAGCAGCTCGTGCCAGACGCCGACCGCGACGTAGGCGGCGTGGTTGGACTCGCCGCCCGGCTCGGTCACCTCGCCCAGCACCCACTTGGCGGGCCAGGACCCGTCCGGCCGCTGGACGCCCCGCAGCCACTCGTAGGCGCGCCTCGCCTCCGCGCCGAACCCGGCGACGGTCAGCGCCATCGCCGCCTCGACGTGGTTCCAGGCGTCCACGTGGCCGGGCACGCCGCCCACCGGCGAGAACCACGGGATGGCGCCGGACGCCTCCTGCTGCGCCGCGATGCTGCGCGCCGTCGCGACGACGTCGTCCGGCGTCAGCACTCCGGGAACCGAGGGCGGAACGGTCTCAGACCGCATCCGCCGTCTCCTTGGCCGGGGTCGCGGGCGTGCCCGGCACCGCGGGCTTGGCGAAGTACACGACGACGCTCTTGCCGATCAGCGGGTTCATCACCCGCTCGGCGAGCCGCGTCGCGAGCGGCCGCTTCATGATGTCCCAGACGAGGACCTGGTGGTAGGCCTTGGCGAGCGGGTTGCCGTCGTTGTCCACCCCGACCGCGCACTTGATCCACCAGTACGGGGCGTGCAGGCCGTGCGCGTGGTGGTGGCCGCCGACCCTGAAGCCGATCGACTTCAGCTTGGCCTCCAGCTCGGCGCGCGTGTAGATCCGCACGTGCCCGCCGGGGGCGGTGTGGTAGTCCTCCGACAGCGCCCAGCACACCCGCTCGGGCAGCCAGCTCGGCACCGTCACCGCGAGCCTGCCGCCGGGCTTCAGGACGCGCAGCAGCTCGCGCATCGCCCGCATGTCGTCGGGGATGTGCTCCAGCACCTCCGACGCGATGATCGCGTCGAAGTGGTCGTCGGGGAACGGCAGGTCGAGCGCGTCACCCTGCACGGTCTCGGCGGTCGCGTCCGCGGGCACCTCGTCGGCGAGGCGCATGGCCCCGAACATCTTCTCGACGCCGTCGAGCTCGCCCGCGTCCATGTCGAAGGCCACAACGTGCGCACCCCGGCGGTACAGCTCGAAGGCGTGCCGTCCGGCACCGCATCCCATGTCGAGGACGCGGTCTCCGGGAGTGACGCGGAACCGCTGGAAATCCACGGTCAGCAGGGTCGTGCTCCTTCCATGCGCAGGACGTCCGGCGGACGTTCCCTCAGTTGCCCCCGGCGGCCAGCCGCCGGTAGTTCTGCTGGGCGATCGCGGCCCGGTAGTGCTCCACGGTGGCCGACGCCACGGCCGGCCAGGCGAAGCGCTCCTGGACGCGCGCGAGCCCCGCGGCACCGGCCTTCGCCCGCTCCTCGGGGGAGTCGTGCAGGCGGTGCAGGGTCGCGGCGAGTTCCTCCACGTCGCCGGGCTGGACGAGGACGCCGGCGTCGCCGACGACCTCGGGCAGCGCGCCGGCGCGGCTCGCGACCAGCGGCGTCCCGGACGCCATGTGCTCCACGGCGGGCAGCGAGAACCCCTCGTAGCGGGACGGGACGACGGCGATCTCCGCCGACGCCAGCAGGTCGCCCAGCTCGCCGTCGCTGATGCCGCTGACGAACTTCACCCGGTCGCCGAGCGCCAGTTCCCGCACGAGCTTCTCGGTCGGGCCGTCCTTCTGCGGCTTGCTGACGACGATGACGTGGACGTCCCGCTCGGTGGCGACCTTGGCGACCGCGTGCAGCAGCACGTCCACGCCCTTGATCGGCGCGTCCGCGCTGGCCATCGCCACGATGCGGCCCGGGACGCGCTCGCCGCGCGGGTGGAAGATGCGGGTGTCGACGCCGAGCGGCAGGATCTCGATGTCGCGCGGGTCGACCTTGAAGTCCTTGACGATGTCGACCTTGGACGACTCCGACACCGTCAGCACGGGACCGATCCGCCGCGACACCTGGGCCTGCATCGCGACGAACCCGTACCAGCGGCGCTTGCCGAGCTTCTGCTTGATGCCGCGCGCCGTCTCGATCTCGATCCGCCGGTCCACGCTGATCGGGTGGTGGATGCTCGTCACCAGCGGCAGCCCGAGCCGGCCGATGCCGAGGTTGCCGAGCCCGAGGACCTGGTTGTCGTGCACGACGTCGAAGTCGCGGCGGCGCCGCTTGAGCAGCCGCAGCGCGCGCACCGAGAACGTCAGCGGCTCGGGGAAGCCGCCCGTCTTCATGTGCGCGAACTCCAGCACGTCGACCCAGTCGCGGAACTCGCCGAGGCCCGGGGTGCGGAAGGGGTCCTCGTCCCGGTACAGGTCCAGGCTGGGCAGCTTGGTGAGGGTGATCTCGTCCCGGTCCAGCTCGGGGTAGGGCTGGCCGGAGATCACCTCGACCCGGTGGCCGAGATCGACCAGCTCCCGGCTCAGATGCCGGAGGTAGACCCCCTGGCCGCCGCAGTGCGGCTTGCTCCGGTACGAGAGCAGGGCCACCCGCAGCGGATCCGAGGGCGATGAGCCGCCCGCCTCGCCTGCCTCAGCCACGCCAGACCCTGCCCACGGACCACTCCCGTCAGTCGAGGGACGCCGGTCGCACGCGTACCGGCATCTCCTTAATGCCGTTGATGAAACTAGACCTTAGCCTGCGAACGTTACCGCTGAGTTCAATATTGGGCACCGTGTCCAAAAGTGTTTCGAAGAGCACACTCAGCTCAAGTCGGGCCAGGTGGGAGCCCAGGCAGAAGTGCGGGCCCCCGCCGCCGAAGCCCAGGTGGGGGTTCGGGTCCCGGCCGACGTCGAACGTCCACGGGTCGGCGAACAGGGCCTCGTCGCGGTTGGCGGACGAGTAGAAGACGACGACCTTGTCGCCCTCCTTGATCTTCTTGCCGCGGAGTTCGACGTCCCGGACGGCGGTCCGCCGGAACAGGTTGACCGGGGTGACCCAGCGGACGATCTCGTCCGCCGCGGTGCGCACCAGCGCCCGGTCCGCGCGCAGCCGCGCCCACTGCCCGGGGTGCTCCAGCAGCGCGAGCATGCCGCCGGTCGCCGCGTTCCGGGTCGTCTCGTTCCCGGCGACCGACAGCAGCATGATGAACAGCTCGAACTCGTCCCCGGACAGCACCTCGCCGCCGGCGTCGGGCTGGAGCAGCTTCGTGACGATGTCCTCGCGCGGGTTCTCCCGCCGGTCGGCGGCCAGGACGTTGGCGTACGCGTACAGCTCCGTCGCCGCCGCCTGGCCCTCCTCCGGCGTCCGCTGGAACTCCGGGTCGTCCCCGCCGATCAGCGTGTTGGACCAGGTGAAGATCTTCTCCCGGTCCTGCGGCGGGGCGCCCAGCAGCTCGCAGATCACGTACAGCGGCAGCGGCGCCGCCAGATCCCGGACGAAGTCGGCGTCCGCCCCCCGCTCCACGGTCTCCGCGACGAGCTTGCGGCAGATGTCGCGGATGTGCTCCGCCAGCGCGCCGATCGCGCGCGGGGTGAACCCCCGGTTGACGATGCTCCGCTTGCGCGAGTGCTCCGGCGGATCCTGGTTGAGCATCATCATCCGCTGCAGGACGAGATGCTCCTCCTCCGGCTCGTCGAACAGCGCGAGCCGCCGCCACGACGAGAACACCTCCGGATGCCGCGACACGTGCACGACGTCCTCGTGCCGGGTGACCGCCCAGAACGGCGGGTAGCCCCGGCCCGGGTCGCCGTGGTGCCAGTGCACCGGATCGTGCTCGCGCAGCCACGTCAGCTGCTCGTGCGGGATGCCGCCGCGCTCGTACGCGCCGGGGTCGACCAGTTCGATGTCGGGAGCAGGGGTGGTGGTCATCGCCTCGAACCTCCTCGTCCGCAGACGCCGTCAGCCCCCGAGCGGGGCGGACGGTGTGAAGCTCACCGGGATCTCCTTGTAGCCGTTGACGAAGTTGGACCGGAGCCGGCGGGGCTCCCCGGCGAGCCGGATGTCTGGCATCCGCTCGAGGATCGTCTCAAAGATGATCCGCAGGTTCATCCGCGCGAGGTGGGTTCCGAGGCAGTAGTGCGGACCGCCGCCGCCGAATCCGATGTGCGGGTTCGGGTCGCGCCCCACGTCGAAGCTGTAGGGGTTCTCGAACACCCGCTCGTCCCGGTTGGCCGAGCCGTAGAACAGCACGACCTTGTCGCCGGCCTTGATCTGCGCGCCGCCCAGCTCGGTGTCGACGAGGGCCGTCCGGCGGAACTGGTTGATCGGGCTCACCCAGCGGACGATCTCCTCGACCGCCTTCGGCAGCAGGCTCCGGTCGGCGCGCAGCCGCTCCCACTGGTCGGGCCGCTCGAAGAAGGCCAGCATGCCGCCCGCGGTCGCCGTCCGGGTGGTCTCGTTCCCGGCGATCGACAGCATGATCACGAACAGCTGGAACTCCTCCAGGCTCACCCGGGAGCCGTCGGCGTCCGGCGTGAGCAGCTTGGTCACGATGTCGTCGCGCGGCGTCGACTCCCGCGCCGCCGCGAGCTGCCCGCCCCACTCGGCGAACTCGGCGGCGCACAGCGTCGACTCCTCGCGCCCCCCGATGAACTCGGGGTCGTTGAACGCGACGAGCTTGTTCGACCAGTGGAAGATCTTCTCCCGGTCCTGCAGTGGCGCGCCGAGCAGCTCGCAGATCGTGTAGAGCGGCAGCGGCGCGGCGAACCTCTCCACGAAGTCGCACTCGCCGAGCGGCGCCGCCTCGTCGATCAGCTCGTTGCAGATCTTGCGGATGTGGTCCTCGAGCCGGCCGATCATCCGCGGCGTGAACCCCTTGTTCACGATGGCGCGCAGCCGCGTGTGGTCCGGCGGGTCCTGGAAGAGCATCATCTGCCCGTACATGGCGATGTCGTCGGAGGAGAACTCCTCGAACATCGCCGTCCGCTCGTGCGAGGAGTAGGGGTTGGCGCGCCGCGACACCGACACCACGTCCTCGTGCCGGGTCACCGCCCAGAACCCGGGGACGCCGTCGTTGGGGTCCTGGTGCCAGTGCACCGGATCGTTGTCGCGCAGCCACTGGAACTGCCGGTGCGGGATGCCCCCGCGCTCGTACACGCCCGGATCGATCACGTCGATCTCGGGTGCGCGGAACGCCCGCTCGGTGGAGGCGATGGTGGACGTCGCAAGTGCCATGGAACACCCTTCGTGCCGGAACGCGGCCAGTCCCTGAACTGAGCGCTTGCTTGGGATCAGATCTAGAACACGTTCTAACATGAGACTGGAGTCTCATCAAGGCCCCCGGGGGGTGGAGTGCCCCACGCCGCACCCCCGCCTCCCGCCTCGCGCCCGGGATCACGGAAATCGGTAAGCGCCATTACCGACCGTCGCCGCGAAAAGGCATTGAAGGACGTGTCGCGGTGCCCGCCGGTTGACGCGGTCACGATGTGATGTGGCTCACATTTTTCTCCATATCCGCACCCTTTCGTTGAGTTGATCTCTGGGTTACGTTAAGGCCGCTTTTCCACGTGAATACGCCGAGAGGTGCAGATTGGCCCGTCGAGATGCCGATGCCGGTCGCCGCCGCACAATGCGCGCCGGCCTTCTTCGAAAGCCGTCTCGTTCTCTTTCGGCGGGATGCGCGCTGACCCTGGTGCTCGGCCTTCTGCCAATGGCGGCGGCGACGCCTCCGGTGCACGCGGAAGAGGACGGCGGGCAGATCACCGAAAGCGCGGCGCTGGCCGCGGCGCGAAAGTCGGGTTCACCGGTCGAGGTCCTGTCCAAGCGGGGCGAGACGCGCGAGGTGTTCGCCCAGCCCGACGGCAGTCTCCTCGCCCGCGAACACCTGCAGCCGGTACGGACCCTGAAGGACGGGCGATGGGCCGCCATCGACACGGACTTGCGGACGGAACGCGACGGGATCCACCCGGAGGTCTCGACCGTCGGCCTCACCTTCTCGCCCGGCGGCAGCGGGCCGATGGCGTCCATGACGCGCGCCGGCCGCACGATCTCCCTCACCTGGCCGGCACCGCTGCCCGCACCCCGCATCGAGGGCGACACCGCGGTGTACGCGTCCGTCCTGCCGGACGTGGACCTGCGGCTGCGCGCCGACGCCGACGGCTTCACGCACGTCCTCGTGGTGCGCACCCCGGAGGCGGCGCGGAACCCCGAGCTGGCCGAGTTGAACCTCGGCCTGTCGGCCCAGGGGCTGAAGACCACGACCGATGCCGAGGGCAACCAGACGATCTCCGACGCCGCGACCGGCGGGACGGTCTTCCAGGCGAAGGCGCCGAAGATGTGGGACTCGGCCACGCCGCAGCAGAAGCAGCGGAGTGCGAGCGCCCCGTCCGCGCCGCCGCCCGCATCCACGTCCACGTCCACGTCCCCGTCCGCATCGCCGTCCAAGCCCGCGCCCGTCAGCGCGGCGCTCGCGAAGGCGCCCGGCGACGCGTCCAGGGTCGCGCCGATGAAGGTCGAGGTGGGCGGCGGCAAGCTGACCCTGCGGCCCGACCGGGCGATGCTGACCTCGCCGGACACGGCGTTCCCCGTCTACATCGACCCGAAGTACTACGCCCCGAAGTCGTCGCACAACCTCATGGTGGCGAGCAACGGATGGCACGAGTACGACTTCACCGGGGCCATGGGAATGGGGCGGTGCCCGGTCGATCTGCCGCCGGCGGGCGCGTACTGCAATGGCGACCACGTCAAGCGGCTCTTCTACCGGATTCCGACCAGCGCGTTCATCGGCAAGGACATCATCAGCGCCGAGTTCGCCATCAACGAGACATGGGCCCCGTCATGCGACGGCCGTTCGGTGCACATCTACCGGACCACGGGATTCGGGGCGTCCTCCACCTGGAACTCCACCAAGGACAACTGGGCCGACTACCTGACCTACCGTGACGTCGCCAAGGGGTACAACTCCACCTGCCCCGCCGGAGCCGTGCGGTTCAATGTCCTCTCGGCGGTCAAGGACGCCGCCAAGAAGGGCTGGTCGAACACGACGTTCGGCCTGAAGGCCGGCCACGAGGACGACCAGTACGGCTGGAAGAAGTTCTCCAGCAACGGGTACCTGCAGGTCAACTACAACACTGCGCCGCCGCAGCCCAGGGCGAGCCAGATGAGTTTCAGCCCCGGCGGCTCGTGCACCGCCCACCAGTGGGGCAGCCCCGCGTCGATCAACCGGGCGCCGATGCTGTACGCGACCGATCTGACCGACCCGGACGGCGGCGGCGTCGAGGGCGAGAAGCTGACCGCCCAGTTCGCGGTCCGCTGGACGGACCCGGCGACGGACGAGGCGAAGGAGTGGGTGCCGCCGGGCGGCGCGATCATCAAGAACTCGGCGTCCGGATCGCACAAGTCGTCGTTCTCCGTGCAGGTCCCGCAGACCGCGATCCCGCAGAACGTGCTGATCGGGTGGGACGTCCGCGTCTACGACGGGCGGGTCTGGAGCCCCTGGGCGTCGACGGGGTCGCCGAGCCAGTGCTACTTCGTCTACAACCCCACCGCGCTGCCCGCCCCGTCGATCTCGTCCACCGCCTACCCCGAACTCGATCCGGCCCAGCCGGAGATCACCCCCACGAACGGAGTCGGCCGCTACGGCGCGTTCGACCTGGCCTTCGACACACGGGTCACCAAGTACGCCTACGCGGTCAACACGACGCCCTCCGCCGGGTCGGCCGTCGCCAAGCCCGCCGGGACGGTGACGATCCAGGCGGCCCCGGCCCACTCCGGCGTGAACCAGCTCCAGGTGATGGCATGGGACGCCTTCAACAACCATTCGACCGCCGTCTACCAGTTCTGGGTCACCGAAGGGTCCGCGCCCGTGGCCCACTGGAAGATGGACGACGCCGCCGGCGCGACGGCACTGGCGGACAGCGCGTCGGATCCCGGCTTCCCGGCGACCACCGGCGGGACCGTGACCTACCAGGAACCGGGCGCTGTCGGTAAGGCGGCCGGCCTCCCCGGCACCGGCTACGCCGCCACCGCGAGCGGGGTCGTGGACACGACGAAGAGCTTCGCCGTGTCCGCCTGGGCCCGGCTGGACGACAAGAGCCACAACCGCGTCGTCGTGAGCCAGGAGGGCACGCGCGGCAGCGCTTTCGTCCTCTACTACTCCGAGTACTACGACCGGTGGATGTTCTACATGTCGGACGCCTCCGTCGACGACGCGACGCTGATCAGGGCGATCGGCACCACATCGCCCGCCGCCGGCCAGTGGACGCACCTCGTCGGCGTCTACGACCACGTCGCGAAGCACATCCAGCTCTACGTCAACGGCAGGCTCCAGGCCACCACCGCCCAGCCCGCCGCCTACACCGGGGCCGGACCGGTACAGATCGGACGGTTCAGGTGGAACGGCATCTATGGCGAGAGCTACTACTTCAAGGGCGCCATCGACGATGTCAAGATGTACGACCGGATCGTGACGCCCGACGAGGCGAACGCGATGTCGACGGTCAAGTCCCAGGTGACCGGTCTGTGGCACCTCAACACCGGCGCGAACGGGCAGACCCCGGACGACGCACCGGTCACCGCCCGGCACCCGGCGGCGCTCGCGGGCGGCGCCACCGTCACGAACCAGGACGGCCAGTACATCGTGATGGCGTCGGAGGGCGCCCTCGGCGCGCTGGACCTGCCCGGCGGGGACGGCGACTACGCCTCCGTGCAGGCGCCGGTCATCAACACCGGTGAGAGCTTCACCGTCGCCCTGTGGGCGCTCACCCCCGGGTTCCCCGAGAACGACCGCACCGTCTTCGCCCTGGAGGGGACCGGCACCAGCGCCATCGCCGTGCGGTACGACGCCGCGAAGGGGCATTACGTCCTGGACATCGCCTCGGGTGACCAGGCGAACGCGACGACCACCACCGCCGGAAATGTCAGTTACCACCAGGGAGCCTACGGTGAGTGGGACCACCTAGCGGTCGTCTTCGACGGCTTCAATTCCGAGATCACGCTGTACGTGAACGGCCTCAAGGAAGCCTCCGCGGACGGCACGTCGGTGCCCTACCGCCAGGGCGTCCGGGTGTTCTCGCCCATCAGTTCACTGCAGCTCGGACGCGCCAAGCTCAACGGCTCCTATCCCGCCGGCCAGAACTGGCTCGGCCAGATCGACGATGTCTGGGTCCTTCGCGGCGCCGCCACCGAAGACCAGCTCGGCTTCCTGCTCGACCCGACCGAGAAGAGCGATCTGTAAGGACCGCTGATTCTCCGAATCGCCTGTCAGCTCCCCCGCCGGGCAACGCGCGCGGAACGGGTGCATCCGCCAGGAGGACGTTGTGCGCAGGGGTGGTCTCGTCCGGTTCGCCGGCAGCCGCGTCATCGGTCCCGTCGCCGCGGTCACCGCGCTGACGCTGGTCAGCGGGCTGGTGCAGGTGCCACCGGCGAACGCCGCGCCGGTCCGGTACAAGCCGGTCGACCGCGACACGGTCGTCGCCGGCCACGCCATCGACCCGAAGCCGCGCAAGCGCGACGCGTCGGTCACCGACCCGGCCCCGGCGGCGAAGGTGAGGTGGCCCGAGGCGGGAGACGCCGAGGTCGCCGTCCCCGACGGGAAGGCGACCCGCGCCGGGAAGCTGCCGGTCTGGGTAACGGCGCCGGCCGCCGGCGCGAAGTCGCGCTCCGCCGCGCCGGGGGCGGAGACGGAGACGGCGGGCAAGGTCCGGGTGCGCGTCCTCGACCGGAAGGCGGCGAAGCGCGCGGGCGTCGACGGGCTGCTGCTGACCGTCGGCCGCACCGACACCCCGCGGGCGTCCGGCGCGTCCGGCGCCGGCGCGTCCGCCGCGAAGGCGGGCAAGGTCGGGATCAGGGTCGACTACTCGGGCTTCGCGCAGGCGTTCGGCGGCTCCTACGGCTCCCGCCTCCGCCTCGTCCGGATCCCGGCCTGCCGCCTCGACACGCCCGGCAGGCCGGAGTGCGCGGCCACGACGCCGGTCGCGACGGCCAACGACACCGAGAAGCACACGCTCAGCGCCGATGTCGAGGCCGCTCCCGTCACCGCCGCGGCGGCCCGGCCGACCCTGCTGGCCGCGGTCGCGGGCGGGTCCGGCGGCAAGGGCGACTACTCGGCGACGTCCCTGCAGCCGTCGGCGACGTGGCAGGTCAACGCGCAGACCGGGGACTTCTCCTGGTCCTACCCGATGCGCGTGCCGCCGGTCGCGGGCGGCCTCGTCCCGCCGCTCGGCATCAGCTACTCCTCGTCGTCGATCGACGGCCGCACGTCCAACAACAACGCCCAGCCCTCATGGGTCGGGGACGGTTTCGACCTGTGGCCCGGCTACATCGAGCGGGCGTACAAGTCGTGCGAGGACGACGGCGCGCCGAAGGACCAGTACGGCAACTCGCCCGGTGACCGCTGCTGGGGCTACGACAACGCCGTCATGGCGCTGAACGGCAAGGGCGGCGAACTCATCCCCATCGGCAACGACCGGTGGAAGATGAGGAACGACGACGGGACCCGCGTCGAGAAGCTCTACGGCAACGGGACCAACACCGCCAACGGCGACAACGACAACGAGTACTGGCGGGTCACCACCCCGGACGGCACCCAGTACTACTTCGGCAAGAACCGGCTGAACGGCTGGGCCGAGGGCAAGCCGGAGACGAAATCGACCTGGATCGCCCCCGTGTTCGGCGACGACGCCGAGGAGCCGTGCCACAAGGACTCCGGGTTCAAGGACTCGTGGTGCCAGCAGGCCTACCGGTGGAACCTCGACTACGTCGTCGACGTCAACGGCAACGCCATCACTTACTACTACACGCGCGAAGGCAACTACTACGGCCGCAACCTCAAGGCCGAGGACGAGACCATCTATACCCGCGGCGGCTGGGTCGACCGCATCGAGTACGGCCTGCACAAGGACGACCTCTGGCCCGCCAAGGCTCCCGCCCGCGTCGACTTCGACGTGTCCGAGCGCTGTGTCCGCGACGACGCCGCGGAGTGCGCCGAGGCGAACATCGAGAACCACCCGGAGTACTGGTGGGACGTCCCCTGGGACCTCCACTGCACGTCCGGCCAGGACTGCAAGGAGGACCACGGCACCCTCAGCCCCACCTTCTGGTCGCGCAAGCGGCTGACCGGGGTCACGGCGAGCGTGGTGAAGCCGGACGGGTCCGGCTACCGGCCGGTCGACTCCTGGAAGCTGACGCACGCCTGGGGCGAGGCCGACATCGACCGGCAGCTCCTGCTGGAGTCGGTGACCAACACCGGGAAGGCCGGGGGAGAACCGGTGACGCTGCCACCGGTGAGCTTCGTCTACAAGCAGCTGCCGAACCGGGTGGACGAGCTCGGCGACGACGTCGGCCCGTTCGTCAAGAACCGCCTGGCCACCATCTACAACGAGTCCGGCGGCATGGTCGACGTCAACTACACCGATCCGGACTGCACGCCCGACGACGTACCCGATCCGGCCACCAACCGCCGCCTCTGCTTCCCCGTGTACTGGACGAACGGCACCAACGGCGGCGATCCCGCGCTCGACTGGTTCCACAAGTACGCCGTCGTCCAGACCGTCAAGACCGACCTGACCGGCAAGGGCCCGGACCAGGTCACCGACTACGACTACGGCGCGGGCAGGCCGGCCTGGCACTTCGACGACGACCAGGGGCTCACCCGCGAGAAGTACAAGACGTGGTCGCAGTGGCACGGGTTCGGCAAGGTCACGGTGACGACCCGCAACCCCGCGGGGACCGCGTCCACCAGCGAGCACTGGTACTTCCAGGGCATGGACGGCGACCGCGCCGACAAGGCGGGCACGTCGAAGAAGGACGTCTCCGTCTCCGATGGCGAAGGGAACTCCTACCCCGACCACGAATCGCTCCAGGGCATGGAGGTCCGCTCGGTCACCTACGACAAGCCGGGTGGCACAGCCCTGTCCAAGGCCGTCGTCGAGCCGTGGCACAAGGAGACCGCGTCGAAGACCCACTCGTGGGGCACGCTCATCGCCGGCCACGTCGGAGCGAAGTCGAGCCGCTCCTTCACCGCCCTGGGCGGCGGGCAGTGGCGGGAGACGAAGACCGTCAACAAGGCGTTCGACGACCTCACCGGCGCACCCGTCGAGGTCCAGAACCTCGGGGACGTGGCGGTCGCGGACGACGACCGGTGCACCACCACGACCCTCGTCCACAACACCTCCGCGGTGCTGCTCGGGCTTCCCGCGCAGGCCCGCACCGTCGCGGCCGAGTGCGGAGCGGACGTCGACTTCGCCGAGCAACTGATCTCCGACGTCCGTACCTACTACGACGGCGGCGCGTTCAAGGCGGCACCGGTGAAGGGCCTGGTCACCCGGACCGACAAGGTCGCGGCCACGGGGACGACCGCCGGCGCGGTCGCCTACGTCCCGGCGACCAAGGCGACCTACGACTCCTACGGCCGCCCCCTGACGACCACCACGGTCGACAACACGACCGGGACGCCCGTCGACAAGACGACCACGAACGTCTACACCGACACCCGCGGGCTGACGACGAAGGTCACCACCACCAGCCCGCCCGCGCGGGCCGGCGACGCGGGCAGCGCCCAGACCACCAGCGAGGAGTTCGATCCGGCCTGGGGCGCCCCCGTCAAGAAGACCGACGCCGGCGGCAGGACCACGACGCTCGCCTACGACGCCGCCGGACGGCTCGCCAAGGTGTGGCAGCCCGACCGCAGCACGAGCCTGAACCCCACGCTCGAGTACGAGTACCGGATCGAACCGGACAAGATCGTCGCCGTCGCGACCAAGACCCTGGACCGGGACGCCGAGCAGGTCACCGGCTGGGAGCTGTTCGACGGCTGGCTGCGGACCCGGCAGACCCAGATCCCCGGCCCGGACGGCGGGCGCCTGATCACCGACCGGTTCTACAACGCGCTCGGCAAGGTGGACCGCGAGTACGCCACGTACTACGCCGACGGTGCTCCCGGCACGACGCTGTTCGGCGTCGACCAGGTCGGGGACGTCGAGTCCCAGGTCGTCAACGAGTACGACGGCCTCGGACGCGTCACCGCCGAGAAGCTCCTGGAGGGCAGCAGCGACGCGAACGAGAAGTGGCGCGTCCGCTACGGCTACGCCGGCGACCGCATCACCGTCACCCCGCCCACCGGCGGCACCCCCACCACCACGGTGTTCGACGCGCAGGGCCGGACGGTCGAACTGCGCCGGCACCGCGCCGACCCGCCCGGTGCGGTCGCGACGACCGCCTACACCTACGACCGGCTCGGGCAGCTCTCCAAGATCGCCACGCCGGGCGGGCACACGTGGACCTACGCCTACGACATCCGCGGCCGGAAGACCAGCGAGACCGACCCCGACAGCGGCACGAACCGGTACACCTACGACGACCTCGACCAGCTCGTCCGCACCGAGAACGCCAAGGGCCAGAAGATCGCGATCGGCTACGACCAGCTGGGCCGCAGGACGGAGGTGCGGGAGGGCTCGGCGACCGGGGCGAAGCTCGCGGAATGGACCTACGACACGGTCCGCAAGGGCCGGCCGGCCGGTTCCGTCCGGTACGACGGCGCGGCCGCCTACACCACGAAGATCAACTTCTATGACGCCCTGAACCGCCCGACCAGCACCACGGTCAAGATCACCGGGCTGCCCGCCGAGGAGAGCGCGCTCGTCCCGGCCAACGGCTACACGTTCACCACGAGCTACAACCCGGACGGATCGCCCAGGACCGTCGGCATGCCCGCCGCGGCCGACCTGCCCGGGGAGACGCTCAGCTTCACCTACGACGGTTTCGGACGCGCCGTCAAGATGGCTGGCAACCTGTCGTCCTACGTGGTCGGAACCGACTACAGCAAGACCGGGAAGCTCATCGGGCAGCGGCTGGCCACCTCCGAGACCGGAAAGAAGACGAGCCTCAGCTACACCTATGAACGGGGCAGTCAGCGGCTCAAGAGCCTCACGGCCGTCCACGACGGCCAGCCCGGCGTCGACCGCAGCGCCGTCTACACCTACCAGGACGCCGGGACCATCTCCCAGATCACCGACACCTCCCGTGAAGGCGTCGACAACCAGTGCTTCAAGTACGACGACCTGCAGCGCCTCACCGACGCCTGGACGCAGGACGTCCCGTCCGGCGCGGAGGCGTCCTGCGCGTCCGGCCCGGCGGGCGCCACCCTCGGAGGACCCGCCCCGTACCGGGTGAACTACGCCTACGACGAGACAGGGAACCGCAAATCCGAGACCCATTACGGTTCGGGTGACCAGGTCCTCTCCAGCCGGGCCTACCGGTACGCCGGCGGCGACGGCGTCGATCCCGACTACAGGGGACACCAGCTCGCCGACCTCACCCAGACCGGCCAGAACGCCCACACCGAGACCTACGGCTACGACGCCGCCGGGAACACCACCACCCGGAAGACGGGTACGGCCGACCAGACCCTGACCTGGAACGCCGAAGGGAAGCTCACCAAGGTCGGCGACCCGGTGAACGGGGACACGAGCTACGCCTACGACGCCGGCGGCGAACGGCTGATCCGCCGCGACCCCAACGGAACCAGCCTCTACCTGCCCGGCATGGAGCTGCGGCTGGACAAGGGCAAGGCGCCCAAGGCCACCCGCTACTACACCTACGGCGGCCAGACGGTCGCGATGCGCACCAGCGCGGGCGTGACGTTCCTGGCCGCCGACCCGCAGGGCACGTCCCAGCTCGCCGTCGACCCCGTCGCCGGCACCTCCAGCGCGCGCCGCTACACGCCCTTCGGGACGCTGCGCGACGGCGACGCCACCTGGCCCGCCGCCGACAGCAGAGGGTTCCTCGGCGGCGTCAACGACACCAGCGCCGGCCTGACCCATCTGGGCGCCCGCGAGTACGACCCCACCACCGGCCGCTTCATCTCGGTCGATCCGGTCCTCAACCCGGACGACCCCCAGCAGATGAACGGCTACACCTACGGCAACAACAACCCCGTCACCAACAGCGACCCCGACGGCCGGTTCTTCGGATGGCTCGCCATCTTCCTCGGGCTCCTGGGCCTCCTCGGCTTCCTCAGCGGCCTCGGCGGTGGCGGCGGCGGTGGCGGAGGAGGCGGTGGCGGTGGCGGCGGTGGTGGCGGCGGTGGCTCGCCGAACACCGGCGCGACCGCCGCTCCCCAGCCACCGCCGCTGCAGCCGGCGCCGACCCCCGCCCCGTCCGAGATGGGGGAGCTCGCGAGCCGCTGCTACATGGGGATCACCTCCTTCGGCGGCGGCTGCGCCGGCGACATCGTCATGGGGCGCGGCGGCGGCATGTCCGACCTCTACCGCCTGAACGACTTCGCCGCCCGCGGCTGGAAGCCGCTCGGCACCGCCCCGCACAGCTGGAAGGACGACGCCAAGATCGCGGCGTTCGGCATGCTGCTGGTCTTCGGCGGCCCCGAGGATCTCGCCGTCGCCGGCGGCTGGAAGGTCCTGAGCCTTCTCGCGCGGACCAAGTACGTGCGCAAGGGCCTCGAGGCGATCAACAGACTGCGGAAGCGCAACAACATCCCGGACCCGAAGATCGACCCTCCCGCCAACGGGAGTCCGCACGTCCCGGACGGCAGCCCCCACAAACCCTCGGGCGGCCCCACGACCACCCGTCCGAAGGCGCCCCGCGGATGCAGTTTCCTTCCGGGGACCGGCGTCCTGATGGCGGACGGGACCGTCAAGCCCATCGAACGGGTCAAGGTCGGGGACCGGGTCCTGGCGACCGATCCCCGGACGGGCAAGACGACCTCGCGCAGGGTGAACGACACGATCGTCGGCGCCGGCGCGAAGATGCTCGTCCAGATCACGGTCACGAAGGAGAAGGGCGCCAAGGCCGGGCAGGGCGTCGTCATCGCGACGGACAACCATCCCTTCTGGGTGACCGGCACGAAGCGCTGGGTCGACGCGGGCGATCTCGAACCGGGGATGTGGCTGCGCACCGGCTCCGGCACCCACGTCCAGATCACCGCGGTCCAGACCCGCATCCGGTACCGCCAGGTCTACAACCTGACCACCGCCACCGACCACACCTACTACGTGGTCGCCGGCGGTACCCCGATCCTCGTCCACAACTGCGATGAGGACGATGTCGTCCAGTTCGCCCACGGGACGACCCGGGCTTCCGCGCAGCGGATCCTGGACCATGGCCTGAACAGGGAGGAGAGCATCGCGGCCATGGTGGGCTCGCAACATCCGGGTGCCTTCTTCGCCAGCAGGCTGGATCCGGTGAACGGGAACCCCGCGGTCGAGAACGCCGCGACCTGGGGTGCGCGAGCCGCGCGCAAGGCGGGCGAATCGGAGGTCTGCGTGATCGTCTGCAGCCTGCCGAGGGGAGTCGTCGACGAGCTGCAACGCACCGGTGGACTGGCGAGTCATCCCGCGATCTTCGAGTCCACCTTCTACCCTGGTGGGTACGAGCTCTTCAACGACACGGTCAAATGGGATCCGCCGATCATCCTGCCGCTGTCGTGAACGGGAGGAGGGGTCATGGCGTACTCCGCCGACCGGATCCGAGCGACGACGATTCCGGCCCCCGTGCGGCGAGGGGCGTGGTGGGAGCACTCCTGGACGATCACGGCGGGCCGGCCCGTGCCGCTGGACGAGTTCGAACTGCCGGCCCCCCTGGTGGACGACGAGGAGGGGATGACGGTCGTGACGCTCCGCGGGATTCCCGGGGGAGGAGCGGTACTCGGCGTGTTCGAGGTGAACGAGATCATCTCAGCCCGCGCGCTGGTGCTGGCGTCGCAGATCGTGAACGCCGTCCGCGCGGCCACCGACGCGGAGGTACTGGTGGACGGCGCGGCGGACAGCCCGTTGTTCTCGATCATCCGGCGGCCGGACCAGGGCCCCGGCTGACGAGGGACCACCGAACGCATCGAGCGCCGCCGGCGGAGGGTGTGGCCAAGCGGTGGGGTTGGGTAGGGTGGAGGCGTGCTTCAGCAGCTTCTGTACCTCTGACAGGTCTCCGGACGGCCCGCCGCTCGCGTTGAGCGCGCCGCGGGCGGTCTGACGTTCGTCATCGGCCTCTTTTCTGCGGGGCCGTCAGTCGAAGGCACCCGGTTCTCCCTTTCCTGGGACAGGTGTGCCTCCGTCCGGAGGAAGCATGAACACCACCATCACCCTGCCCGCGCGCGCCCGCGCCCAGCTCGCCGCCGAGGGGATCCGCGTCGTGCGCGGTGGGCGGGCCGTCCTGCGGGACGTGCACATGTCCGTGTCGCCGGGGGCCCGCTGGGGCGTCGTCGGCGAGAACGGGCGAGGCAAGACGACGCTCCTGCACGTGCTCGGCGGCGCGCTGGTCCCCGATGAGGGCGCCGTCAAGCGCGTCGGCACGTTCGGGATCGCCGAGCAGGCCATGGCCGTCGCCGGTGACGCCACCGTCGGCGACGCCGTCGACCTGGAACTCGCGGACGCCCGTGCCGCGCTGAAGGCGTTCGACGAGGCGACCCGGGCCATGGCCGAAGGGCGTCCGGGCGCCGACGATGCCTATGCGTCCGCGCTGGACGCGGCCGAAGCGCTCGACGCCTGGGACGCCGACCGGCGCGTCGACCTCGCCCTGGAGGCCCTGGGCGCGGTCACCGACCGGAGCAGGCGGCTGTCCGAGCTGTCCGTCGGGCAGCGCTACCGGGTGCGGCTCGCGTGCCTGCTCGGCGCCGAGCACGACTTCCTGCTCCTGGACGAGCCGACGAACCACCTGGACGCGGCCGGCCTCGACTTCCTCACCGCGCGGCTGCGCGCCCACCCGGGCGGCGTCGTGGTCGTCAGCCATGACCGCGCGCTGCTGTCGGACGTGGCGACGACGATCCTCGACCTGGACCCGAGCCGCGACGGGCGTCCGGCCGTGTACGGGGACGGGTTCGCCGGCTACCGGCAGGGCCGCGAGGCGGAACTGCGGAGGTGGGAGGAGGAGTACGACCAGCAGCGCGGCGAGCACGCGCGCCTCAGCCGCGACCTCTCCGAGGCGCGGAACCGCCTGGTCACCGGCTGGCGGCCGGACAAGGGCACGGGCAAGCACCAGCGCGCCACCCGGGCGCCGGCGCTCGTCCGGGCCGTCCACCGGCGCCGGGACGACCTGGAGCGGCACGCCGTCACCGCGCCCGAGCCGCCGAAGCGCTTCAGCATGCCGGGCCTGCCCGCACGGCCCGGCACGACGCTGTTGAGCGCGGAGAGCGTGTGCGTGGCCTCCCGGCTGCCGGACGAGGTCACGCTGGCACTGGAGTCGGGTTCGCGTGCGGTCGTCACCGGCCCCAACGGGGCGGGCAAGTCGACCCTCCTGGCCGTGCTGGCGGGACGGCTGGCCCCCACCGGGGGAACGGTCCGGCGAGCGCCGGACGTCCGCGTGCAGCTGCTCGCCCAGGAGTCGCCGCACGCGGAGGCCGGACGTGCCCACGAGGTGTTCGCCGCCCACGTCGGGCGTCTGGTCACCACGGGGGCGCTGCCCGAGCACGAGGCGGTCTCCCTCGCGCGCCTCGGCCTGCTGGCGTCCGCGGACGCGGGCAGGCCGGTGCGCGAGCTGTCGATGGGGCAGCGGCGCAGGCTCGACCTGGCGATGGCCCTGGCGGCGCGCCCGCACGTCCTCCTGCTGGACGAGCCGACGAACCACCTGTCGATCGCCCTGGTGGACGAGCTGACCGACGCCCTGCAATCCACGGATGCCGCAGTGGTCCTGGCAACCCACGACCGCCAACTCCTCCGCGACACCGCACCTTGGCCCGCCCTCCCGGTGGGCGAGTAAGCGCCACACCGAATCCGTTGATCTGCGGCGTGTTGTTGTTATGCGCGCCCCGAAAACAACAACACGCCGCAGGTCAACGAAAACAGTGGCTTAGCGGAGGACGTAGCGGAGGGGGTCGTCGGTGCCCTCGCGGCGGGCGGCCCCGCGGGTTTCCAGGGTGCGGAGGTGGGCGGCGGCCTCGGCGGCGGCCATGCGGCGGGCCTGCTGGGACATGTCCGCCCACGGGTGGCGCCACTTGAGGCCCGCCGTGAGGTCCCACAGGGTGATCGCGGACGCGGAGAGCAGCGCCGTCACCTCGGCCAGGCGCTCCTCGTGGTGGGCGATGATCTCCTGGGCGCGCTCGGAGAGCCCGGTGAAGCGGTACTGGTGCGCCGGGAGGACCTCGCCGACGGTCATGGCCGAGACCTTGTCGAGCGAGCCGAGGAAGTTGCTCAGCGGGTCGATGTCCGGCGTGTCGTAGGGGTAGAGGCCGATGTGCGGGGTGATGCGCGGCAGGACGTGGTCGCCGGTGAAGATGCGGTCGCCGTCCTCCAGGTGGAGGCAGATGTGGCCGGGGGAGTGGCCGGGCGTCCAGACGGCGCGCAGCTGGCGGCCCGGGACGTCGGCCAGGTCGCCGTCGGCCAGCTCCCGGTCCGGGATCGCCGGCGGGGACACCGAGATCGGCCGGCCCGGCCCGGCCAGGTCGGCCTCGGCGGCGCCGGCGCGGCGCAGGGCGGTCAGCTCGAACTGGCGGCGCTCGCCCATGCCTGCGGCGTGGAACATGCGGACGATGTCGGCGTCCGCGTGGTGCATGGCGATCCAGGCGCCGGACGTCTCGCGGACGCGTCCGGCGAGCCCCGAGTGGTCGGGGTGGAAGTGCGTGACGACCACGCCGTGGACGTCCGACATCTGGATCCCGAACGTGCCGAGGCCGTCGCGGAGGGCCGCCCAGGCGTCCTCGTGCTGCCAGCCCGCGTCGATCAGGACGGGCCCCTTCGGGCTCTCCACCGCGTACACGAGCGTGTACGCCAGCGGGTTGTCCGGGATGGGGACGGGAACGCTCCACAACCCGCCGCCGAGGTCCTCAGGTTCCGGCTGCACCGAGACCGCCTTTCGCGCCTGTCAAAACATGGGTGTCACAGCATGGGAATGCCCCGGCCACGGTAGCCGGGGCGGGGTGGTCGGGTCAGATTCGCTCGAGGATGGACGCCGTGGACAGGGCGCCGCCCGCGCACATCGTGATGAGGGCGGTCCCGGCGTCGCGGCGCTCCAGCTCGTGCAGGGCGGTCGTGATCAGGCGGGCGCCGGTGGCGCCGACCGGGTGGCCGATGGCGATGGCGCCGCCGTTGACGTTGACGGTGTCCATGTCGGGCTTGTGGACCGACGCCCAGGAGAGCACGACCGACGCGAACGCCTCGTTGATCTCGGTGATGTCGATGTCGTTCATCGTCAGCCCGGACCGCTGCAGGACGCGCTCGGTCGCCTGCACGGGGCCGTCCAGGTGGTAGTACGGCTCGCCGCCGACGAGGGCCTGGGTCCTGATGCGCGCGCGGGGGCGCAGGCCGAGGGCCTTGGCCTTCTCCTCCGACATCAGCAGGACGGCGGCGGCGCCGTCGGAGATCTGGGACGAGGTGCCCGCGGTGTGCAGCGCGTCCGGCATGACGGGCCGCAGGTTCGCCAGGCCGTCGGCGGTCGTCTCGCGCAGGCCCTGGTCGCGGGTGACCTCGCGGGTCTCGCCGGTCGGGTTGCCGTCGGCGTCCAGGACGGGCGCGGTGACGGGCGCGACCTCGCGCTCGAAGCGGCCGTCCGCCCACGCCTTGGCGGCGAGCTGCTGCGAGCGGGCGCCGAACGCGTCCAGGTCGGCGCGGGTGATGCCGCGCCGGGCCGCGATCCGCTCGGCGGCCTCGAACTGGTTCGGCATGTCGATCGACCAGTCGTCCGGGCGCGGGTTCGCGGGCATCACGTTGGTGCCGAGCGGGGCGCGGCTCATCACCTCGACGCCGCAGCCGATCGCGACGTCCACCACGCCGGCCGCGATCTGGGACGCGGCGAGGTGGATGCCCTGCTGCGAGGATCCGCACTGCGCGTCGAGCGTGGTGACGCCGGTCTGCCAGGGCAGCCCCGCGTACAGCCAGGAGTAGCGGCCGATGTGCCCGCCCTGCTCGCCCGCCTGCGTGACGCAGCCGGCGAAGACCTGCTCCACCTCGGCGGCGTCGATGCCGGACCGCTCGACCAGCGCGTTCAGCGCGTGGGCGAGGACGGCCATCGGCTTCATGCCCGCGAGCCATCCGTTGCGCTTACCGAGCGGCGTGCGCACCGCCTCGACGATCACCGGGGTACCCATGCGGTCTCCTTCTAGAACACGATTCGCCTTTGAATGTAACGTGTTCTAACTTTGCCGGGGAGGGGCGGGTCCCGCTGAGAGGGATCGGCGCCGCGCCGGACGGGCCGGGGCCCGCGCTCAGTACCGGACGCGCAGCTCCTTGATGCCGTTCAGCCAAGCGGAGCGGAGCCGGCGCGGCTCGCCCAGCCGGGTGATGCCCGGCATCTGGTCGGCGATGGCGCCGAACATCAGCCCGATCTCCAGGCGGGCCAGGTTCGCGCCGATGCAGTAGTGCGCCCCGGTGCCGCCGAACCCGAGGTGCGGGTTCGGGTCGCGGGCGACGTCGAAGGTCATCGGGTCGGCGAAGACGTCTTCGTCGAAGTTGGCGGAGCTGTAGTACATCGCCACCCGGTCGCCCGCCTTGATCCGCACGCCGCCCAGCTCGGCGTCCCGGACGGCCGTCCGCTGGAACGCGGTGACCGGCGTCGACCAGCGCACGACCTCGTCCGCCATGGTCTCGGGACGCTCGGCCTTGAACAGCTCCCACTGCTCCGGGCTGTCCATGAACGCCATCATCCCGTGGGTGATCGCGTTGCGGGTCGTCTCGTTCCCGGCGACGGCGAGCAGGATCATGAAGTAGCCGAACTCGTCGTCGGACAGGGACTGCCCGTCCACGTCCGCCTGGACGAGCTTGGTCACGATGTCGTGCGCGGGGCAGCCGCGGCGCTGCTCGGCCAGCCCCATCGAGTAGCCGATGATCTCGGCGGCGGCGCAGGCCGGGTCGTCGTTGTACTCGGGGTCGTCGTAGCCGAGCATCTTGTTGGACCAGTCGAACAGCCGGCGCCGGTCCTCCTGCGGGACGCCCATCAGCTCGGCGATCGCCTGCAGCGGCAGCTCGGCCGCGACCTCGGTGACGAAGTCGCCCTCGCCGCCGCGGCGGCGGGCCTGCGCGACGATCCGCTCGGCGCGGTCCTGCAGCGCGTCGTGCAGGCCGTTGATCACGCGCGGGGTGAAGCCGCGGGACACGATCTTGCGGAGCTTGGCGTGCTGCGGCGGGTCCATGTGCAGCAGCAGGTTCTCCCGCTGGACGTCCAGCTCCTCGGCGCTGAACGTCTCGTTGAACCTGATCACGGCGCCGTTGGCGTTGGACGACCACTGCTCGTGGTCGCGGGAGATCTCCTTGATGTGGGCGTGCTTGCTGATCACCCAGAAGCCGTCGTCGGCGAACCCGGTGCGGCCGCGCGGCTGCTCGTTCCACCAGGGCGCGCCGGTCCGGCGCAGCAGCGCGAACTCGGCGAGCGGGATGCGCTCGGCCATCAGGTCCGGGCTGGCGAAGTCGAAGCCGGCGGGGACGGCGGCGGTCTCCGAAGCGGTGGCGGTCATGCGCGGTACCTCCCGATGTCACGGCACTTGCCGCCACCGTAGAACCGGTTCCAGGCCGACTTCAAGAGCAAATGAGACTCAAGTCTAATCTTTCGTCTCCATCAACCGATTGAGTGATGACCCGTCAGTCATCATCGTTCTCATCTGGCAAAACGTGAGCGCCGCTCTCCCTTGCTGCATGCTGTGATCGGCATCACCTGTTCGCCCGGTGAGCTACCTCACTCCGCTCCGCAGGTTTAGCTAGAACGCGTTCTAGAAACTGGCGGGAAAGACCGTCGGGCATGTCGGGGGCGTCGACTAGCCTGGGTTCTCGACGTCCCCCGCGCCGGAGAGCCCCCATGGCCGCAGATTTCGACGAGCCCGTGTTCGACGAAGCATTCGTCAGGAGCGCCGCGTTCACCGAGCCGTCCGCGCGCGAGCGCGCCCGCCCGCCGGGCCGCCGCGAACGCCGGCGCACCCGCCGCGCCGCCCGCCGCGCGCGCGGCGGGGCCGGCCCGCTGCGGCGCCGCCGCCGCGAGCCGAGCCATCGCCGGGCGGTGTTCCAGCTGATCGGCGGCGTGCTGGTGCTGTTCGCGATCTCCTTCGGGCTCTGGTGGTGGAACTCGGCGCCGCGCGACGCCGAGCCGGTCCGCCCGGTCAGCCCGACGATCACGCACTCCCCGGCGCCCGCCCCCGCCCCCACGGCCCCCGCCACGGAGGCGCCCCCGACCATCGTGATCCCCGAGGTCTAGGCGCGCCGCACCCTGAGCAAGCCGCACGCCGAGCAAGCCGCACGCCGAGCGAGCCGCACGCTAGGCGAGCCGCACCGCCAGTTCCGCGTAGGCGGGGACGAGGGCCCGGCGGGTCGCGCGCCGCGACACCACCCGGTACGGGCGGCCGCCGGACAGCAGCGTCGCCAGCATCCGCGCGACCTGGGTGCGCGCGACGGCCGCGCCGAGGCACAGGTGGCGGCCCCCGCCGAACCACAGCTGCCGCGTCTCGGGGATGTACTCGCGGTGGATGTCGAACGGCCCGGCGCCGTTCGTCGCCCGGTACGTCAGCAGCAGCACCCGCTCGCCCGCGCGGAGCCGCCGCCCGCCGACGGTCGCGTCCCGGTTGACGTGCCGTCCGATCACCGGGGCCGGCGCGGCGACGCGCAGGCCCTCGCGCACCGCGTTGTCCATGAGGGACGGGTCGTCCAGCAGCGCCCGCTGCCGGCCGGTGTCGTGCAGCAGCGCCACCGTCCGCACCGTCCCGGACGCGCCGGTCTCGGTGCCCGCGATGACCAGCAGGGTCGCGAGGCCGCGGGCCAGCGGCAGGCCGAGGTCCAGGTCGCGGCAGCGGCCGAGGAGGGTGTCGCGGCCGGCGGTCCGGTAGGCGTGCGGGACGCCGGCGGTGATCTCGTCCACGATGCCGCGGGCCCGCGCGACGACCGCCGGGTCGAGGCCGGTGGACGCGGTGGTGCCGAGCGCCAGCCGGGCGAGCCGCTCCCCGGCGCCGAACAACTCGCGGTAGTCGGCGTCGCCCCGGCCGGCGGGCAGGCCGAGCAGGTCGGCGACCATCCGCCCGGCCAGGACGCGGGCGGCGTCGGCGACGTCCACGGTCCCGCCGTCCGCGAGCCGGTGGGCCAGCGCGGTGTGGAAGCGGCCCTGGGAGCGCTCGACGAGGGTCCGCGCGGCGTCCTCGGTGAACAGGTCGCGGGCGCGGGTACGGATCTCCGCGTGCCGGGCGCCGCCGAAGAACTGCCCCATCTCGTCCCCGAACAGCTGCGTCCACAGGTGGCCGACGCCGCCCTCGCCGTTCATGCCGAACGCGGCGTGGTCGTTGAGGACCTGCCGGGCCAGCACGGGATCGGTCACCACCCAGCCGACCCGGGGGATCCGCGTGATCGGCCCGGTGTACCGCGCGGCCTCCAGCAGCGCGAACAGCCACGGGTTGGCCGCCCACAGCAGCCGCGCCTCATGCCGTCCCGCATGCCGTACCGCCGTACCGACCGGTGCGGGGATCTTTGTGCTGGTCATGGGGTGATTGTGGCGGGTTGGGAATCCGGATGAAAAGGCGGTACTACTCAATTCGGGTGAGTGGTGGTACTCACGGCGAACCGGGTGCAACGCCCGGCCGTTGTTCCGTAGGGTTCCCCTCACCTGAGGCGCCCGGCGTCGGCGAGGCTTGCCGGACACCGAGCACGAGGAACCGGGGGACCCCAGCCCATGAGAGCCCGCATCACCGCCGTCGCGGCGCACCTGCCGGAGCGGACGGTCACCAGTGCCGAGGTCGAGGCCCGCGTCGCGGCCGAGAGCGCCGGATACCGGCCGCACCCCACGATCGTGGAGCGGATGACCGGCATCCGCGCCCGGCACGTCATGCGCGACGGCGAGCAGGCGTCGGACCTGGCCGTCGCCGCCGCCCGCCGCGTCCTCGCCGAGCGCGCGGTCGAGCCCGCCGGCGTCGACCTGCTGGTCTTCGGCTCGGCCTCGCAGGACCTCGTCGAGCCCGCCACCGCGCACATCGTCGCCGCGAAGCTCGGCGCGGCCTGCCCGGTGTTCGACGTGAAGAACGCCTGCAACAGCTTCCTCAACGGCCTGCAGATGGCGGACGCGCTGATCCGGACCGGGCAGCACGAGCGCGTGCTGGTCTGCACCGGGGAGAGCCCGTCCCGCGCGATCCGCTGGAACGTCCGCGACCGGGCCCAGTTCGTGGACGCGTTCGCCGGCTACACCCTCTCCGACGGCGGCGCCGCGATGCTCGTCGAGGCCGCCCCCGACGGCGGGATCTTCTACCGCGACTTCGCCGCCGTCTCCAGCGCCTGGCGGGTCGGGACGCTCCCGGGCGGCGGCTCGATGCACCCCCGCGACCCCGAGTTCACCTACTTCAGCGGCGACGGGCGCAGGCTCAAGGACGCGTTCGTCGCCAACGGGCCGGAGATCTTCACGACCGCCCTGGAGAAGACCGGTCTGACCTGGGACGACTTCGCGGTCGTCGCCGTCCACCAGGTGACGCTTCCGTATCTGGAGGTGCTGCGCTCGATCCTCGGCATCCCGTCCGAGCGGATCGTCGTGACGCTTCCCGAGCACGGCAACGTCGCGTCGGCGAGCCTGCCGCTGCAGATCGCCACCGCCCGCGCGGCCGGGCGCTGCGGCCCCGGCGACCGCGTCGCGCTCATCGGCCTCGCCGGCGGCGTCAGCCTCGGCGTCATGTTCGCGGAGCTGTGACCATGCCGAGCCATCCCACGCAGCCGAGCCATCCCTCGCAGCCGCGCGGTGCCGCGCACGAACGGGACGGAGCCGCGACCATGAACCTCTGGGTCGTCATCCCCGCCTACGACGAGGAGCGGTCGATCGGCGCGACGCTGCGCCGCCTCGCCGAGCAGACCGACACCGCGTTCTCCCTGGTCGTCGTCGACAACGCCAGCACCGACGGGACGGTGCAGGCCGTCAAGGAGTTCGCCGCCGGCGACCCGGCGTTCGACGTCCGGATCGTCCACGAACCGGAGAAGGGGACGGGGGCCGCCGCCGACACCGGCGTCCGGCACGCGATCCGCGCCGGCGCCACGCACGTCGCCCGCACCGACGCCGACTGCCTGCCGCACCGCGGCTGGATCGCGGCGGTGAAGCGCGCGTTCGGCGACGGGCTGGAGATGGTGTCCGGGCCGCTGCTGCCCCGCACCGACGAGTTCGAGCTGAAGTTCTGGGAGCGGCGCCTGCTGCCCGCCGTCATCGACATCGCCGCCCTCTTCGGGCGCTTCCGCCCCGGCAACCAGGACCCGCTCTACCTCGGCCCCTACGTGATGATGCCGGGCTGCAACGTCGCCATCACCGCGGACCTCTACGAGCGGTCCGGCGGCTTCCCGCGCACCCGCATCGAGGACGTCCACGAGGACCGCGCGCTCGTCAACCGAGTCCGCTACCTCACCGACGCCTACGGCCTGCGCAAGGACGTGACCGTGTACGGGTCGGTGCGGCGGCTGCGCGCGTTCGGCCTGGTCAGGACGCTCGGCTGGTACGCCGACCACCGCTACCGCCCCGCCGTCGTGGACATCCGGTGAACTGGGAGAAGCGGCTCTACACGACCGCGCACCCGTTCGCGTACCCGCTGCTGCGCGCCGTCGCGCGGCGCGGCCCGGCCGTCCGCGTGCCCGGCGTCGGCGTGGTCGTGAACGACGCCCGCACGGCCCGCGAGGTCCTGATGGACGGCGAGACGTTCCGCAAGGACGGCCCCGGTTCGCCCGGCGAACTGTGGACGCCGGTGCTGGGCCCGTCCGTCCTGCTGAACATGGAGGGCGAGGCGCACCGGGCGCTGCGCCGCCGCCTCACCGACCTGTTCGTCCCGTCCTACACCGAGGCGCTGTGCGCGCGGGTGCTGGCCGAACCCCTGGACCGGCTCGCCGGCCGCCTGGCGCGCGGCGCGACCGTCGACCTGGTCGACTTCGCCCGCGTCATGGCCGGCACGGTGATCGGCGAGGTCATCGGCCTGGAGGGCGGCGGCGAGGCGGCCTACCGGGACCTGTTCGAGCAGGGCGAGCGCATCGTCGCGATGGTGTCGCTGCGGACGCGCCGCCTCTCCCCGGCGCAGGTGCGGCGCGCCCGCGGCGTCCTCGACCCGCTCGGCGACATCGCGGCGAAGGCGTACCTCGCCGGGGACGAGTCGACGGTCATGGGGCGGATGCGGGCCCTCGGCCTGTCCGCGGACGAGGCGCGCGGCGCGGCCGGCGCGTTCTTCCTGACCGGCACCGAGACCGTCGCCACCCTGCTGCCCCGCCTGATCGCGCTGCTCGCCGACCACGGTCAACTGGCGCGCGTCGCGGGGGACCTCGCCCTGCTCGACCGTGCGATCGAGGAGGCCATGCGGGTGACGACGCCGACGCCGGTCATGCTGCGCAGCGTGCACCGGCCCGCGACGGTCGCGGGCGTCGCGATCCGTCCCGGCGACCGGGTGCTGATCGCCACGCACAACTGCTGCCGCGCCTACGGCCCGTTCGACCTCGACCGCCCGCACCCGCCGGAACTGCGCCGCCTGTGGTTCGGCGCCGGGCCGCACTTCTGCATCGGCTACCCGCTGGCCCTGGCGCAGATCCGGCTGGCCGCCCGGACCCTCCTCACCGCCGCGCCGCTGCTCGTCACACGGCGGGCGGCGGCGCGCGGCGTGCTGATCCCGACCTACCGGTACCTGGCCGTCCGATCGGGGGTGGCGGCATGACGCTCGTCCGGCGGCTGCTCGACCAGGCGGCGCAGACTCCCGGCGCCGTCGCCCTGATCTCCGGGGACGGGACGGAACTGGCCTACGGCGACCTCCGGCGGCAGGTCCTCGCCGTCCGGCACGGACTGCTGTCGGCCGGGCTCGCCCCCGGCGACGGGGTGCTGTTCTCGGTACGGCCCTCGCCGGAGTCGCTCGTCCTGGCGCTGGGCGTGGTCGCGGCCGGGGGAGTGGTCGTGTTCGCCGATCCCGGCGCCGGGCCCGAGATGTTCACCGCGCGGCTGCGGCTGGCGCGTCCGCGCTGGTCGGCGGCCGAGTCGGTGCTGTACGCGGGGAGCCGGCTGCGGCCCGTCCGGGCGTACGCGCGGCGGCGCGGGCTGCTCCTGCCGAACCTCGCCGACCTCCAGATCCCCGGCGAGGGCCCGATGCGGCACATCCACGTGGGCCGCCGCCTCCCGGGCGTGCCGCGCGGCGCCCTGTCCTTCGCCCGCCTGATCCGGGGCGAGGCTCCGGAACCCGACCGGGACACCGCCCCCGACGCCCCCGCCGCCGTGATCTTCACCTCCGGGACGACGGCGAACCCGCGCGCGGTGGTCCACACCCAGGCGTCGCTGGCCGCCGCGCTCGACCTGTTCCGGACCCGGCTGCCGCTCGGCCCCGGCGACGTCGTGCACACCGACCAGCTCATGCTCGGCCTGCCGACGCTGATCGCGGGCGCCCGCTGGTCGATGCCGCCGCTGTTCTGCGCACCGGCCGACTTCGCCCGGCTGATGCGCGAGCGGGGCGCCACGCACACGTTCTGCGTGCCCGTCCACCTGGCCGAGATCCTGGACGCCGCCCCGGATCTGCCGCCGTCCATCCGCCATGTCCTCCTCGGCGCGGCCCCCGCGCCGGCGCCGATCCTGCGGAGGGCGGTCGCGGCGGCGCCGTCCGCCGAGGTCCTGTCCGTGTACGCGATGACGGAGATCCTGCCGGTGGCGATCGCGTCGGCCGAGGAGAAACTCGCTCACGCCGACGCCGGGGCAGGCGACCTCCTGGGCGCGCCATTGCCAGGTGTGGGCGTGCGTCTGGAGGCGGACGGCGAACTCCTGCTGTCGGGCCCCAACCTGTGCCGCGGCTACCTGGGCGCGGACCCTCTCACCGAACTCCCGACCGGCGACCTGGCCCGCCTGGACGACGGGCGCCTCGTCCTCATGGGCCGCAAGAAGGACATGCTGATCCGGGGCAAGTTCAACCTGTACCCCGGCCTGTACGAGCCGTCGGTCGCCGCGCTCCCCGATGTCGCCGAAGCGGCCATCGTGGGCGTCCCCGACCCGCGGACCGGGGACGAGGAGGTCGTCCTCGCGGTGGTCGGCCCGCCCGGACTCGAGGCCCGCCTGCACCGCACCCTCCCCGACGTCATCGACCACGACGCCCTCCCCGACCGCATCGTCGTCCTGGACGAGTTGCCGCGCGCCGGCCGGACCCGCAAACTCGACCGCGACCGGCTCCGCGCCATGGTGACGCCGTGAGGATCGCGGTGACCGGGGCGTCGGGCTTCGTCGGCGGCGCAGTGTGCCGGGCCCTCACGGCCCAAGGCATCACGACCTACGCGTACGGCCGCCGTCCGACCACACCCGAGCCCCATGTAGGCGGCGCGCCCTACCGTTCATGGGACCTGACCCACGGCCCGCTCCACGATGTGCCCCGCGTTGACGCGGTCGTCCACTGCGCGGGCAGCGTCACCGACTGGGGACCGGCCCGCACCCTCTTCGCCGCCAACCTCACCGGCACCCGCAACGCCCTGGCGACGTTCCCGGGCGCCCGGTTCGTCCACGTCAGCACGGCCAGCGTGTACGACCCGTTCCGCCCGAGCGTCATGGCCCGCGAGGACGAGGCCCCGGTGTCCCGCTACATGAACGCCTACGGCGCCTCGAAGGCCGCCGCCGAACGCCTGGCCCTGGACCGAGACGCGATCATCCTCCGTCCCCACGCGGTCTACGGGCCGGGCGACACGACCCTGCTGCCGCGCGTCCTGTCGGCCGTCCGGGGCCCGCTGCTGCCCGCCGTGGGGACGGGCCGCCAGCGCATCAGCCTGACCTCGATCGGCAACCTCGTCCAAGCCTGCCTGCTGGCCGCCACCGGCCCGGTGACCTCGGGCGTCTTCAACATCGCCGACGCCGCCCCGGTCATGATCGACGCCGCCTTCCGGGAGATCCTCCGCGAACGCCGCGTCCAGGCGAGACCCGTCTACATCCCGACCGCGATCGCCCGCCCGCTCGCGACCGTGGCCGAGGGCGCGTTCCTCCTGGCCCGCCGCCCCGAGCCCCCGCGCATCACCCGCTACGCGATCAGCCATCTGGCCGTGGAACGCACCCTCGACATCGAGGCGGCACGGACGACCCTCGGCTTCGACCCGCACGAGACGACCTTCGCGGGAGCCGCCGGCTGGTGATCGTCAACCACAGGTTGACGCACCTCAATCGTCAACCTATGGTTGACGCATGACGGAACCCACCCAGGCGACCAGCCAGGTCCGGTTGGACGAGCTGATCAACGCCATCAAGAAGGTCCACACCGACGCCCTCGAGCAGCTCAGCAGCGCGGTGATCGCCGGGGAGCACCTCGGCGAGGTCGCCGACCACCTCATCGGCCACTTCGTCGACCAGGCCCGCCGCTCCGGCGCGTCCTGGACCGACATCGGCACGAGCATGGGCGTCAGCAAGCAGGCCGCGCAGAAGCGCTTCGTCCCCAAGGGCGCGACCCCCGACCTCGACCCGTCGCAGGGCTTCTCCCGGTACACCGCCCGCGCCCGCAACGTCGTCATCGCGTCGCAGAACGAGGCCCGCGCCGCCGGCAGTGACCAGATCACCCTCGCCCACCTCGTCCTCGGCCTGCTCTCGGAACCCGAGGCCCTCGCCGCGAAGGCCATCACCGCGCAGGACGTCCTGCTGGACACCGTCCGCCAGGCCGCCACCGCCGCACTGCCCCCGGAGGCCGCCGACGTCCCGGCGCTCATCCCCTTCGACCAGGACACGAAGAAGGTCCTCGAACTGACCTTCCGCGAGGCCCTCCGCCTCGGCCACAACTACATCGGCACCGAGCACATCCTGCTCGCCGTCCTCGAACACGAGAACGGCACCGGCGTCCTCTCCGAAGCCGGTATCGACAAGGCGGCCGCCGAGGCCACCATCACCGCGGCCCTGGCCGCCCTGACCGGAGGGCAGAACGGCTGAACGGCGACCGGCGGCGCCCGATGAGTTTCGGGCGCCGCCGGAGTCTGCACGGGTATGGAGAAGCTCATCACCGCCAACGGCGTCGACCTCTGCACCGAGACCTTCGGCGACCCCGCCGACGTCCCGACCCTGCTGATCGGGAACACGATGCTCACGTGGCCCGACGCCCTCTGCGAGCGCCTCGCCGCGCTGCGCCGCTTCGTCGTCCGCTACGACCTGCGCGGCACCGGCCACTCGACGACCATCGACCCGGAGGCCCCGTCCCACACCCTCCGCGACCTGGTGGCGGACGCCGCCGCCCTGCTGGACGCACTCGACATCCCCCGAGCGCACGTCGTGGGCGCCGGCCCCGGCGGCTGGATCGCCCAGCTCCTCGCCCTCGACCACCCCGCCCGGGTCGCCACCCTCACCCTGATCGGCACGAGACCGACCGCCCCCGGCCCCGCCGACCCCGACCTGCCCGACCACGCGCCCGAACTCATGAAGCGCTTCGGGAGCGCGCCCCGCGTCGACTGGACGGACCGCGCCTCCATCGTCGAGTTCCGCGTGGAGAACGCCCGGAACATGGGCGGCGGCGACTTCGACGAGGACGAGGCGCGCGAGAACATCGAACGCATCCACGACCGCACCCGCGCCCGCGACGAGCACGGCGCCGCCCACCGCGCCGACCAGATGGCCACCCAGTTCGCCGCCCTGGACTGCGCCCCCCGCTGGCGCGAACGCCTCCCCGACGTGACGGCCCCGACCCTCGTCGTCCACGGCGAGGACGACCCGTTCTTCCCCGTCGGCAACGCCGAGGCCCTGGCGGCCGAGATCCCCAAGGCCGAGTTGCTGATCCTGCCCGGCACGGGCAGCGAACTCCCGCGCCGCACGTGGCCCACGGTCGTCCCAGCACTGATCCGCCACACGTCCTGACCCGCGCTCACTCCCGGTCGGGGCGGACGATGTACCAGGTGCCGGAGGGGGTGACCCAGAGCAGTAGTCCTGCCCAGATTTGGTGGAGTTTCCAGTCGGTGCGCTGTTTGAGTCTGTGGTGGCGTCGGCAGAGGGGTGCGAGGTTGCAGGGGCAGGTGGTTCCGGGTCGCCAGGGGATGGTGTGGTCGAGGTCGCAGAGCCGGGAGGGCTGGTTGCAGGAGGGGAACACGCAGGTGGTGTGGCGGGCTTCGATCTCTCGCCGCAGCGCCCCGGACGGCCGGTAGGCGGGTCGGCCGTGGATCTGGTCGTCGCCCTGGCAGGCGGTGTCGCGGGCGTCCGCGAATTCGCGGTGGATGCGTTGCGCGGTGCGGCGGATGGCTTGTGGTAGTTCGCGGGGGTCGACGCGTGCTCGCACATGGTTCA